>JBAUOM010000668.1:0-2226 GCA_049579765.1 Xanthobacteraceae bacterium | reverse complement strand
GGAAGCGGCGAAGTGGGCGGATCTCCTTCCGGTCTTCGTGCCGGCACCCTCGCAGGTGGCCGCCGAGATCATCCATGATCCGCGCCTCGTCTATGGCAGCCTCGGACCGACGGCGTGGAAGGCGAGCGCGGGCTACGCGATCTCGGCGGTGGTCGCCGTCGCCGCAGCCTCCATCGCCGTGCTGGTCCGCGTCCTCTACGCCCCCGTCTACAATCTCGGAGTCATGCTGCACGCCATCCCGATCATCGCGACGGCGCCGCTGCTGGCACTCTGGCTCGGGACCGGCCCGCAGGTGCAGATCGCGATCGCCGCGCTGGCGAGCCAATTCTCCATGCTCGTCGGCACCATGCAGGGGCTCGAGGCCAGCGCGGCGGCCCAGCGCGAGCTGATGCACGTGCTCTGCGCCTCGCGCACGCAGACACTGCGCTACCTGCTCGTTCCGAGCGCGCTTCCCTACCTGTTCGCCGGATTCAAGATCGCGGCACCTTCCGCCGTTCTCGGCGCCATCACCGCCGAATGGGCCGGCGCCGATCGCGGCGTTGGCGCCATGATGCTGTACGCGCTGTTTTCCTACGACACGCCCAAGGTCTGGCTCTCCGTGCTGCTGACCTGCGTCCTCGCCGGCGGCGGCTACGGGATCTGGGCGCTGATCGAACGCTACGCGATCCACTGGAACCGCGACGTCGAGCTCGCGGAGTAGGCAATGACGGCTCGCGCTTCCGATCATCCGCGCGGTTGGCCCAAGCGCATCGCGCTCGCCGTCTTCAGCGCCGGCTTGCTGCTGATGGCCTGGCATCTGCTCGTCGCCGGCCTGCGCATTCCCGCCTACCTGGTGCCCGGCCCGCTGGCGGTGCTCGATGCCGTCGCGGTCAATTGGCGGCTGCTCGGGGCCCATACCGGCTTCACGCTGTCGGCGGCCGCGCTCGGACTGGCCATCAGCACGGTGTTCGCGGCGACGATCGCAATGTCGTTCTCCATGAGCCGCGGCGTCGCCCAGGCGTCGCTGCCGGTGGTGATCGCCTTCCGCTCCGCACCGGTCGCCGCGGTCGCACCGATCATCATGCTGTTCCTCGGCCGGGGTATCAGCACGAGCATGGTCGTGGTGACCATCGTCTCGTTCTTTCCCCTGCTGGTGAACCTGACGCGGGGGCTGGCGAGCGCCGACCGCAATGCCGCCGAGCTGCTTCATGTCTACGGCGCCTCGCGCTGGCAGCAGCTGCGCTATGTGCGCATACCGTTCGCGCTGCCGTTCCTGTTCACCGGGCTGCGCATCGCCGGCGCCAACGCGATCCTCGGCGCCATGCTGTCGGAGTGGATCACCGGCTCCAAGGGGCTCGGCAACCTCATTCTCGAATCAAGCGAGCTGCGCGAGACCGAGCTGTTGTGGGCGGCGGTCCTGACCTCGGTCGTCATCGCGCTCGCCGTGTTCTGGGCAACCTCCGCCGGCGAGCAGCGCATGCTGCGCTGGCGATATTAGAGCGTGTCCCGGAAAGTGGGCACCGGTCTTCCGCCGAGGACGTGCGCAAAGCCAAGGAGTCTAGAGCGAGAGGAGCGGCATCGGCCGCGACCGGCAGCCCGCCGCACGACGTCCGACCGTCGTCTGCCGTCGGGGTCAGCCGCCGCCGTGTTCGGTCCGCCGGGTGTCTCGCAGGGCGTCCAGGCGCAGCGGCAGCATGCTCCCGAACCAGACGGCATGGTCGGTGTGATCGGCATAAGGATTGCCGGTGCCGGGGTGGAGCAGGATGGTCAGCCCGTCGCGGTTGAGCATCAGCCACGGCAGGAACGAGGCCAAGAGCGCACACGGGAACGCGATCTGGTACATCGATTGCAGATGCGGCCCCACCAGCTCGTCGTGCCAGCGTCCGAGCGTCGCCTGCGGGAACGCCGCCGCCACGCGCTCGCGCAGGCGCGCGGCGCGATCGCGGCTCGACGCCGGATCATAGTAGATGTGGGCGTGATAATGCGCGATGGCTCCGATATCGGTGGGCGGTTCTGCGGCTGCCGGCGCGGGGCTGGTGGCCATCGGATGCTCCTGGTCCGCGATGTGAGCACGCCTTGCGCGCCTGCCGGTGCGCGCAGGGACGCCCTCATCTATCGTCGTAGGGATAGAACGTGTTCATCGCATCCTGCGAATTCCTCTGCACGTGCAGGTGCGCGGCAACCGCGACCTTGAGGTCCCGCGCGCGATGGCCCGCTTCGCTGCCGGTGCGTCGGTAGAGCTCGACC
>JBAUOM010000667.1:0-5458 GCA_049579765.1 Xanthobacteraceae bacterium | reverse complement strand
ACATGAGAGAGTGCTTGCCCCATTGCACCGTTTCGTTATCAATTCGCATTTGCCGGCGCCCCGAAGGGGCGCCGCTCTTCGAGGGGGATCATTCGTGGCCGACCAGCAACTCGACGTGCTCGTGATCTGTGGCTCGTTGCGCAAGGGCTCCTACAATGCCGCGCTCGCGCGCACTTTGCCGGCGCTGGCGCCGGCCGGGCTTGCGCTCCGCCCTGCGCCGTCGTTCGAGCATTTTCCGATCTACAACCACGACATCCAGGACGCGACCGGCTTCCCCGCCGAGGTCAACGCCTGGGCCGACGCCATCCGCGGCGCGGACGCCCTGATCATCGTCTCGCCCGAATACAACTGGTCGATTCCCGGCGGGCTGAAGAACGCCGTCGACTGGGTGTCGCGCATGAAGGAGCAGCCGTTCAAAGACAAGCCGGTGGCGCTGCAGTCGTGCGCCGGCGGTATCCTCGGCGGCTCCCGCATGCAATATCACCTGCGGCAGTCGCTGACCTCGGTCGATGCCATCCTGTTCGGCCGGCCCGAGGTCATCGTCACATTCGCCCCCCAGAAGTTCGACGCCAAAACGCTCGAGCTCAAGGACCAGACCGCGCTCGACCTGATCAAGCAGCAGCTCGCCGGGTTCGAAAAATTCGTCCGCCGCGTGCGCCTCAAGGATTAGTGCGTGTCCCGGACGCGGTGCAGCGCACGCAGACAAGCTTACGCAGTCTGCGCAAGCTAGACTGCGTTGCAGCGCAGATAAGTTAACGCAATCTGCGCAAGCTTGATTGCGCTGAGCGGTGCACCGCTGACCCGGGACCGCCCCGGACCGTAACGGTCCCGGGTCTGCAGCGCATCGTTACGCTTCGCTTCACGCTGCGCTGCGCCCGGGACACGCGGCTTGAGCGATACAGAAGGAGTGAGTCATGTCACGACTGTCCGGCCGCACGGCCCTCGTCACCGGCGGAGCCAAGGGGATCGGCCGGCACTATTCGCTGGCGCTCGCCGCCGAAGGCGCCCGCGTGATGATCGCCGACATCGCCGACGGCACCGAGGTCGCCGAGGAGATCGCCGCCAGGCACGGGGCCAATTCGGGAGCGAGCATGCTCGCCGACGTCAGCGAGGAAGCTTCGGTCGCGGCGCTGGTCGCCGCCACCATGGAGCGGTTCGGCAAGATCGACGTCCTGGTGAACAATGCCGCCCTGTTCGCGCCGCTGCAGGAGAGCAAGTGCACCGAGATCGACGCCGGGCTGTGGGACAAAGTCATGGCGGTCAATCTGCGCGGGCCCTTCCTGATGGTGAAGCACGTCGCGCCGCATATGATCGCGCAGGGCTACGGCAAGATCATCAATATCGGCTCGGGCACCGCCTATCGCGGCATTCCCTGGATGCTGCACTACGTCACGTCGAAGGGCGGCATCATGGCGTTCACGCGCGCGCTGGCGCGCGAGCTCGGCTCCCACGGCATCCGCGTCAACACGCTGGCGCCGGGCTTCACCCTGAGCGACACCGTGCTGAGCGAGAATCCAGGCCATGTGAACACTGCCCGCGACCGCGCCGTGCAGTCGCGCGCGCTGCAGCGCGACGAGCATCCCCAGGACCTGCTGGGCGCCTTGGTCTTCCTCGCCGCGGCGGACAGCGATTTCGTCACCGGCCAGACGCTGGCGGTGGACGGCGGCAACGTGAACACCTGAGCCGGGGGGGGCCGCCGGGCCGAAATGCGAAATAACGCGGTATCACGGCCTTCCGGAAGGAGATAGTTTCATTATATACTAATTGTCTGTTTTGTATTATTCTAATCTGGACGCCCAGATCGACCAAGGGAGAGCCGCCATGGCGAGCGCGACCGCGACCCAGCAGGCCGACACCAAGGCCCCAGGCCCCAAGCACAATATCGAAGCGATGCGCGAGGAATATTATCAGCGCATCGCCAGGCACGGCATGACGCCGCTGTGGAAGGTGATGGCCAGCGTCGTCACCAAGGAGCCGGTGACGCGCTGCCAGCCGGTGATCTGGCACTACGACGACATCAAGCGCCTGGTGATGGAATCGGGCGGGCTGATCACGGCGGAAGAGGCCGAGCGCCGCGTGCTGATCCTGGAGAACCCGGGGATGCCGGGCGAATCGCGCGCCACCAACACGCTGTTTGCCGGCGTGCAGATGATCCTGCCGGGCGAGGTTGCGCCCGCGCACCGCCACGTGTCGTCGGCCATCCGCTTCGTGCTGGACGGCGAGGGCGCATATACCGCGGTCGAGGGCGAGAAGGCCTTCATGTCGCCCGGCGACTTCGTCATCACCGCGAACTGGGCGCCGCACGACCACGGCAACACATCCGACCAGCCGATGCTTTGGCTCGACGTGCTCGACTTTCCGCAGGTCAACTTCTTCGAAACGTCGTTCGCCGAGCAGTTCAAGGAAGCGACGCAACCGACCAGCCGCGGGGACGGCGACTCGCTCGCCTTCTACGGCTCCGGCGTGCTGCCGGACGGGGCGCCGGCGCATATGAACCGCAGCCCGGTGATCAACTACACCTACGCGCGCACGCGGCCGATCGTCGAGCGCATGAAGAAGGCCGGCGACATCGATAAGCGTCACGGGGCGCGCGTGCGCTACGCCAACCCGATCAATGGCGGGCCGGTGCTGCCCACCATGGGGGCGAGCCTCGCGCTGTTCCCGAAGGGCTTCAAAGGTGAGAAATACCGAGCGACCGACGGCACCGTCTTCGTCTGCGCCGAAGGGCAGGGCACGACCACTGTCGACGGCAAGGCGCTGGAATGGGGCCCGAACGACGTGTTCGTGGTGCCGCCGTGGAAGCATTACTCCCATCGTGCGGCGAAGGAATCCGTGCTGTTCTCGATCTCCGACCGCCCCTCGCAGGAGGCGCTCGGCATCTGGCGCGAGGACAATAGCGGCGCGCATTAGCCGCCAGTCGTCGGTGCGCCGTATGTAGCCCGCATGGAGCGCAGCGGAATGCGGGGCGGTCGTGCCGTGCGGCGGCAACCCCGGATTTCGCTTCGCTCCATCCGGGCTACACGCTACGCGCCCGTTATGACGCAACCTCCGGCTTGATGGCCCCTGCTTTGGGGTGGCTGCGGCTGCGCAGGTAATCGAATATGAGCAGCGCGGCGCCGCCGCCGAGGCCGATCCAGTCGAGCAACTCGGCGCCGCGGAAGGCATCGGCCGGAACGAGGATGGCGAGCGCGGCCGTGCCGTAGAGGAGCCGCGAGAGCAGCGACATGGGTGCCCAGCCGTAGCCGACGATCGCTGCGGTGCCGATAAGAATCCCGAGCAGGTTGCGCGCAAGGTTCCAGACGATCAGCCAGATCGGACCGTCCATCAACAGGCTGGGTTCGAGCACGAACAGGAACGGAATGAAGAACGTGCTCCATCCCACCATGACGGCGGTCCATCCAGTGGTCCAGCCCGATACCTGCGCGATGTTGGCGGCCGCATAGGCGGCAATCGCCACCGGCGGCGTGATCATCGACAGCATCCCGAAATACATGACGTACATGTGGGCCGCCATCGGCGTGACCCCGAGCTTGACCAGCGACGGCGCCAGCAGCGTGGCGGTAAGCACGTAGACGCTGATCGTCGGCATGCCCATGCCGAGGATGATGCTGATGGCGGCGGTCAGCAGCAGCAGCACGAACAGGCTTTCGCCGCTGATGGCGATGAGCTGGAGCGTCAGCCCGAACGAGATCCCGGAAATGTTCAGCGCGCCGACCACCATGCCGGCAGCCGCGCCGATCAGCACGATATCGAGCGCGGCGCGTCCGGTGTCGAGCACCGCGCGTAGGATCTCGCCAACGGTGTTTCGTTTGCCGCGGTAGCCGAAAATCAGGCAGAGCACGATCAGGATGGCGGTCGAGTAGATGGCCGCCCGTTCGATCGGGATCTGGAAAACCTCCGGATACGCGATGGTGACGATGAGGAAAGCGATCGGTATGGGAAAATGCCATCCCGATTTGATGACCTCGAGGAACGACGGCACGTTGTCGACGCGGGCGGCTCCGATGCGATGCTTGGCCGCTTCCAGGTCGACGTGCATGAACAGCGCGGCGTAGTAGAGCAGCGACGGAATTGCGGCCGCCAGGCAGACCGTGCCGTAGGAGACCTGCAGAAACTCGGCCATGATGAAGGCCGCCGCGCCCATCACCGGCGGCATGAGCTGGCCGCCGGTCGAGCCGACCGATTCGATCGCGGCCGCGCGGTACGGCGAGAACCCCGAGCGCACCATCAGCGGGATGGTGATGATGCCGACCGCGACGACGTT
Organism: Xanthobacteraceae bacterium; assembly: GCA_049579765.1. Taxonomy (GTDB): domain Bacteria; phylum Pseudomonadota; class Alphaproteobacteria; order Rhizobiales; family Xanthobacteraceae; genus VAZQ01. The sequence goes on along the minus strand of JBAUOM010000667.1, from coordinate 1,194 downwards.
GCTCACCGCCGCGCCCGAGATCATGCCGAACAGCGCCGAGCCCGCGACCGCGATCTTGGCGGCGCCGCCGCGGAAATGCCCCATGCCCGACATGGCGATGTCGGCGAAAAAGGCCGCGCCCCCGGTGCGGCCGAGCACCTGTCCCATGAGCGTGAACGGCACCACGATCAGGATCGCCACCCCGAGCAGCGGCCCGATCATGCCGTTGACGTCGAGGCCGAGATAGACCAGCAGGCGCTCGGGCGTGACCGGGCGGGTTGCGAAGTCTCCGGGGAGATGGGGACCGACGAAGACATAGACGATGAGGATCACGATGATGGCGACGAGCGTTGCGCCGGCGGTGCGGCGCGTCGCCTCGAGCACCAGCAGAACGAGGATTGCGCTGCCGATGATGCCCTCGAGCGGCAACAGCGCGATCTCGTAGGTCAGCGGCTCGTAGCGGACGGTGATGTACAGGCAGATGACCAGCGACAGCGCGGCGGCGATCCAGTCGAACCAGCGCATCGCCCATGCCCTGCTGCCGACGGCGGTCCATGCGAGGGTCACGCCCAGGCACGCGATCAGCGCCGGCGGGATGGGAGCCGACGTGGCAAAACGATAGACGAGATAAGCGGCGATGCCGAATGAGGCGATGGCGCCGCCCCAATCGAAGCGCGACGGCCGACGCATTCCCCCGCCGATGAAGCAGAGCGCGAGCGCAAGCCCCAGGCACACCGCCAGCAGTTGCTCGGTGTAGAACGCCAGCCCGAACATGCGCCGCGGGACATCGAGCACCCAGCCGACGACGCAGGTGAGCAGCAGCGCCTGGAGAACATCCCTCGCGACGACGGTCGCCCGGGATACGGCGAAGGCTGGCTTCGCCGCATCCGGAGGCTGTCGCTCTTCGTTCACGGGAACGCCTTGGCTTCGATGTGCTTGTCCTTGAAGTATTTCAAGGCGCCGGGATGGTATGGAAAATCGTATTTCTTGTTGAGTCCGGCCGCCGAGAACTCACGCAGGTTCGGAGCGACGGCGACCATGTCGGCCTTGTTGGCCTCCATGGTCTCGATCATCTTGTACACCACGTCGTCGGGCACCTTGGCGTTGGTGAACAGGATATTGTCGATCGTGTAGCACTTCATCGGCTTTTCGACGCCGATGAAGATCGGGCCGGGCGCGATGTCGCTCAGGTAGCCGTAGGGCGAAATCTTGCGA
>JBAUOM010000666.1:0-6025 GCA_049579765.1 Xanthobacteraceae bacterium | reverse complement strand
ATTTCGCGGCACCCTCTTTTGCGAACTTCGGAATCTAAGGCCCACTAGCAACTCTATGATTCTAGTGCCCCTTGAACCCGAAGTTCGTGGTCGCATTTGCCGCAAGGTGTGCGCGAACTTCGGGTTCGGGGCACTGCCCGCGTTAGCGCCGCCTTGCGCCTTGGCGCGGTGCCGGCCGCCGGCCTCAACCCTCGGCCAGGTGCCCCGGCCCGGCAAAACAAAGCCTCATCATGACCTCTCGGCGACCGTCGGGCGGGGTGATGCTGCCTCGGCGGCCGTGCAAGCCGCGGTTCCCGAGATTGGAACCAGGCGAGGAGATGTCGCGTTAAGCATTCCGTAACCATCCGGGCACAAATCTGGCGCATTGCCGGTACAGGGTCGACCGCAGGGGGTTGCCGCAATGGGATCACTCGCCGAGCCAACCAATGAGCTTGCCCGGACCATGGCCGAACGGGTCCCGGCAACGACATCGCATGCCGACGCGCTCAAGGAGTTGCGCGCGGCATTCCCCGAGGCCCCGCTGGCCGCGCGCGTGGCCGCGCTGGCGCTGCTCGAGCGGCGCGGCGCGGGCGCTCCATCTCACATCCCGAGATAAGCCTGGCGCACCCGGTCGTCGGCCAGAAGCTCCGCTCCCGCCCCTGAGAGCGTGACCCGTCCGTTCTCGAGCACGTAGGCACGCGCCGCGAGCTTGAGCGACACCGCCACGTTCTGCTCGACCAGGACGCAGGTGAGGCCCTCGCGGTTGAGATCGCGGATGGTGCGCAAGAGCTGCTGCACGATCGCCGGCGCCAGGCCCAGCGACGGCTCGTCGAACATGACGAGCTCCGGCGCCCCCATGAGGCAGCGGCCGATCGCGAGCATCTGCTGCTCGCCGCCGGACAGCGTGCCCGCCGCCTGCCCCGCGCGCTCGGACAGCACCGGAAACAACGCGAGAACACGCTCGAGATTCCGCGCGCGGCTCGCCCGGGCGCGCGGAAGCATGGCGCCGACCTCGAGGTTCTCGGCGACCGAGAGCGTGGGAAATACCTGCCGGCCCTCCGCCACCTGGCCGATCCCGAGGTTGCAGACGCGGTGGCTCTCCCAGCCGCCGATGTCGACATCGCGGAAGGTGATGCGCCCCCGCGCCGGACGGTGCATCCCGGCGATGGTGCGGATGAGCGAGGTCTTGCCGGCGCCGTTCGCGCCGACGATCGCGACGATCGCCCCGGCGCCGATCTCGAGCGATACGCCGTCGAGCGCCTGGGCGTCGCCGTGAAAGACATCGAGGTTGTCGACGCGCAGCATCAGGCAAGCCTCGATGGACGCGGCCCCGGGTCGGCGGTGCGCCGCTCCGCAACGCAGTCTGGCTCGCGCAGACTGCGTAAACGTCTCTGCGCGCCGCGCGCCGTACCGCATCCAGGACACGATATCGTTTGCGAATGCGCGGGCATCAGTCGACCGCCTCCGCGCCGAGATAGGACTGCACGACGGCGGGCTCGCGCACCACCGCCTCCGGCGGGCCCTCCGCGATCATCGCGCCGTGGTGCAGCACCAGCACGCGCGCGGCGAGCACCATGACCGCGCGCATGACGTGCTCGATCAGGAGGATCGTGAGCCCGGTCTCGCGGTTGAGCTCGCGCAGGATCGCCACCATGCGATCGGTCTCGGCCGGCCGCAGCCCCGCCATCACCTCGTCGAGCAGAAGGAGCTTGGGGTCGGTGGCGAGCGCACGCGCCACCTCGAGGCGCTTGCGGTCCGGAAGCGTCAGCGCCGATGCCGGCTGGTGGCGCTTGCCGAACAGATCGAGCTGCTGGAGCACCGCATGGGCCCGGTGGCGCGCCTGCACGACATCGCGCCGGTGCAGCAGCGCGCCGATGATGACGTTGTCCTCGACCGAGAGCGCCGGGAACGGTCGTACCAGCTGGAAGGTACGGCCGATGCCGCGGCGGCAGATTGCGTCGGGCGCGAGCCCGTCGATGCGCTCGCCGCCGAAGGCAATGGCGCCCGCATCGGGCGCGAACATCCCGGCGATGACGTTGAACAGCGTGGTCTTGCCCGCGCCGTTCGGGCCGATCACCGCGAAGATCGAGCCCTGCTCCACGCCGAAGCTCACCCTGTCGACCGCGAGCAGGCCGCGAAAACGCTTACTCAGCGCGTCGACGGAGAGGAGCGCCGTCATGATCGCCGCCCCGTCAGGCCGAGCTTGCGGGCGAGCCAAGGCCATATCCCGTCCGGGAGCGCCAGCACCACGACGAGCAGGCAGACGCCGTAGAACACCTGCTTCGCCCCCGGCGCATCGAGGCCGAGCATGCCCAACAGCTCCTGCATCATCTCCGACAGGCCGGTCAGCAGGAATGCGCCGACGATCGGACCGAACAGCGTGCCGATCCCGCCGATGATCGGCCCGAGGATGAGCTCGATCGAACGGGAGATGCCGAACACCTGCTCCGGGAACAGGTTGTTGTAATAGAACGCGAAGAACACTCCGGCGACGGCGGTCATGCCGGCCGATATCGTCACTGCGTACATTTTGTAGCGGAACGTGTCGATGCCGAGTGAGCGCGCGGCGACCTCGTCCTCGCGGATCGCCTGCCAGTAGTATCCGACGCGGCTCTTGAGCAGCACGTGGCACAGCACGAATGCGGCGGCCGTCAACGCCAGCATGACGTAATAGAACATCGTCGGATCGCCGCGCAGGTTCCAGAGATCGTCGCGGGTATAATTGGCGACCGGCAGGAACAAGCCGCTGGAGGCGCCGACCCAGCGAAAATGATCGAAGCCGATGCGCGCGAATTCCGCGAAGGCGATGGTCAGGATGGCGAAATAGACGCCGCCGACGCCGAAGCGGAAGGCGAGAAAGCCGATGACGGCGCCGGCGGCCGCGGCGATGGCGATCGCGGCCGGCAGTCCCAGCCACGGGCCGATGCCGAAATGCACGTAGAGGGCGGCGGTGGTATAGCCGCCGAGCCCGACATAGAGCGCGTGCCCGAGCGAGAGCTGGCCGGTAAAGCCCATCATCACGTTCCAGGCTTGGCCGGTATAGGCGAAGTAGAGGATGATGATGAGGACGGTGAGCAGGTAGTCGTCGGCGAGCCACGGCGCCGCGAGCAAGGCGGCGAGCAGCAGCGCCAGCAGCACGAGGCCGCGGCGCGGAACGCCCTCGAGCAGCCACCTCACCACGACAGCCTTTTCCCGAGAATTCCCTGCGGCCGGAACAGCAGGACCAGCACCAGCAGACCGAAGGAGAACATGCTCTTGGCCGACGGCGTGAACAGCAGGCCCGCCATCGCCTCGGTCAGCCCGATCAGCACGCCGCCGAGGAGCGCTCCCGGCATTGAACCCAGCCCGCCGGTGATCACGATGATGAAGGCGAGCAGCGTCAACGCGGGCCCCAGCGCCGGGGTCACGTCGAACAGCAGCACCAGCATCGACCCCGCCGCTCCCACGCAGGCGGCGCCGATCCCGAAGGTGAGCGCATAGAGCCGCTTGACGTCGAGCCCGACCACCAGCGCGCCGGTATAGTTGTCGGCGCAGGCGCGGATCGCCTTTCCGACCGGCGCGAAACGGAAGAAGACGAACAACGCGCCTGCCACCAGCAGGCTGACGCCGCCGGCATAGACCTTGGTCGCGTCGACGATCAGCGGTCCGACCAGGAAGCTGTCGAACGAGTACGATGTCTGCACGTTGCGGGCATCGGGCCCGAACACGATCAGCAGCAGGTTGACGATGACGAGCGCGACTGCGACCAGCAGGATGAATTGGCTGTGCTCGGGCCGATTGATGAACGGATTGATCAGGCCCGCCTGCATGGCGTAGCCGAACGCAAACAGCACGCCCGCGATCGGAACCATCATCACCAGCGGATCGAGGCCGAAGGCGGCGAACAACACGATCGCCATGTACATCGCGATCGTCATCATCTCGCCGTGAGCGAAGTTGACGACGCGCACGACCCCGAAGATGACCGATAGCCCGAGCGCCATCAGGCCGTAGACGAGGCCGGTCAAGACGCCACTGACCGCGACGTTCAGGTAGATTTCTGCGGCCACCGAGCGGTCCTGCGAAGCGAAGCTCCGGCCGCACAGGCGGCCGGAGCGAGATCGGCGCGAGGCAACCTCAGCTGCGCTTGTCGTACGGGCGCATCGGCAATTCCGGCTTGGCGTTGGCTGCGGTCTTCGGCGCCACGGTGAGGAGCTTGCCGCCGCGGTTCTGGATGGCCGCGTTCTTGAGCTTGTCGTTCTGACCCTTGGCGTCGAACTGGATGCCGGGACCGATACTGACATTGTCGGTGATGTGGGTCGCACGGATGGCGTCCGCGAGCGCCTTGGGGTCGGTCGAGCGCGCCCGCTTGTAGGCATCCGCCGCGACCAGCAGCGCTTCGAAGGTGTAGATGTGATTGGTGTTGAGATTGATGTCGGGATAGGCCTTGGCCAGCGCCGCCTCGAGCACCTTGCTCAGCTTCTTGTTCGGGTCGTACCAGGGCACGAAGCTCATCGGGCCGTCGGACAGCTTGCCCAGGGTCTTGAGATACTGGTCCTCGTACCAGCCCGGCCCCATGCTGAGCACCGCCATCGGCGTCCAGCGCTGCTTGACGAGCTCGCGGGTGATCAGGATGGCGTCGTTGAGCCGGCTGACCATCAGCAGCGCTTCGGCGCCCGTCGCCTTGGCCTTGGCCACTTCGACCGAGAGGTCGCGCGCGGTCGGATCGTAGGAGATCTGCTCGACGATCTGGTACGGCATGTTGAACTTCGGCATCACGCCGCTGATGCCGCGCTGCATCGCCGTGCCGAAGGTGTCGTTCACGTGCATGAACACCACCGACTTCGGCGCAACTCCCGTGCTTTCGAACAGCTCCTTCTGGTTGGCGAAGGCGTCGCCGAGGATCATCGGCGCGGTCGGGAAATTGCGGAACACGAATTTGTAGCCCTGCTCGGTGATCGGCGGGGCGGCGGCGATGTTGATGACGAAGGGAATGCCCTTCTGCTCGGCGACCTGGGCGATGGCGGTGGTCTGGCCGGAATCGAAGGCGCCGACCAGAAGCTGGGCACCGTCGCTGATCAGCTTTTCCGCCCGTGCCCGCGCCACCTCGACATTGGTCTCGGTGTCCGCGTTCATGATCGCCAATTCCGGCAATCCCAGCTGCTTGAAGATCGCCGGCGCAAGCTCGACGCCGCGCTGGCAATCCTGGCCGATGCCGGCCTGCGTGCCCGAGCGCGGCAACAACACGCCGACCTTGAGCGGCCCGCTCTGGGCGCGCGCAAGGTTGAACGGCGTGGCGCCGGCGAGCAATGCGGCACCGCCGCCGGCGGCGAAGTTGCGGCGGCTGACGCCGCGGCGAGCGGAATTCGTCGGGGATTCAGGGGTCATTAGAGGTCCTCCCAAGATGCGCTTGATTGGCCGTCGCGTGCGGCATTTCTCTTATTCTTCAACGCAAGAAGCAATGGGCCACGGGATCGCATGCTCCGAAAGTGGACATTGGTCTCGCGCCCGCAACGCACCCGGCGCGGGATTGCGCAAATTTAGCCCGGCGTCTTACTCCCAAGGCGTCCATCCGCCGGGCCGGCTGCCTGGGACCGGCAGTCGCGGTTGCCCCCCGACAGAGGGGCCGATCGGCGCAGGCGGGCTGCGTTCCACCGGCCCGCATTCGCCGGGGACGCCGACCAGTGCCGCGATGCGCGGTCCGAGTACGGTTTAATTGTTGACCACGACAATAGATGTCGTCAACAACATTTCGCAGTCCGATGGTGCGCGGTTGTGCCCCGAACCCGAAGTTCGCGCACACCGTGCGGCAAATGCGATCGCGAACTTCGGGTTCAAACGGGGCACTAGAATCATAAAGTTGCTAGTGGTCCTTAGATTCCGAAGTTCGTATCTGAACGTGCCGCGAGTGCTGACGAACTTCGGAATCGGACCACTAGTGTGGCGCTTCAGAAGTCCGCATCATTCTCGCGGAGAGTCCGAAATGCGGACTACTGAACCAAAGCCACACTAGATCAATAAGTTGCTAGTGTCCTTCGATTCCGAAGTTCGCAAACGAGGGCGCCGC
>JBAUOM010000665.1:0-2486 GCA_049579765.1 Xanthobacteraceae bacterium | reverse complement strand
CGATTGACCGTCGCCGTTGCCAGAACGCTTTCACGATGCCCGTGCTGCAACCAAAGCATCAAACAGATACCGCCCCGACCACCCATGGAAGCCTTGAGCCGCCATCGCTTATGACGCAGTAAGACTAGCTAGAGCGGGATGATTTTTCGTTGAATCATCCTCCCGCTCTAGGCCTTTGTTTTGCGCGTGATCTTTTCCGAAAACCGCTGCACACTTTTCGGGATCAGCGCGCGCGCTCGGCGACCCGTTACGGGGCGCGGGCTCACGCGAACTCCATGATCACGGCGTCGACGGCGAGGCTGTCGCCGGGCTTGGCCCTGATCGCCTTCACGACACCGTCGCGCTCGGCCCGCAGCACGTTTTCCATCTTCATGGCTTCGACCACCGCGAGCGTTTCGCCGGCCTTGACCTCCTGACCCTCGAGCACCGCGATCGAGACCACGAGGCCCGGCATCGGACAGCGCACCGCCTTGCCGCTGTCGGCCGTCGTCTTGGCCGGCATCAGCCGCGCCGCCGCAGCCTCGCGCTCGGTATAGACATAGGCGCGTGTTTCCACGCCGCGGTGCGAAAGATGAAAGCCGTTGAGCACCGGCCGCACCTGCACCCAGATGCGCCGGTCGTCGATCGTGCCCGACCAGGTCGGATCGCCGGGCTTCCAGGCCGAAGCCAACAGGCGAGGTCCCCTCTCCTCCCCCTCGAATTGCACCGCAAGCCGGTCGCGGTCCAAGCCGGCTGCTGCCGACTTGGGCGCTGTTGATTGCCGATCTCGGGCAGACCCGGGATCGGGACGCGTGATATCGAGCACGAGCTCGCCGTCTCCCAGCCGCACCGCCCGGCGATGCTCGCGCGTGACCGCCGATCCCGGCTGCTGGCCGCAGATGCGGCGCTTCCTCTCGCCGAGCACATGATCGACGGCGGCCGCGACCGCGGCGAGCACGCGCGCGGTTTCGCCCTGGGGCGCCAGGGGCTGGAAGCCGTGGGGAAATTCCTCGGCGAGGAACGCCGTCGAGAGCCGCCCCGCCTGCCAACGCTCGTGCTGCATCAGCGCGGAGAGAAACGGAATGTTGTGGCGGAAGCCTTCGATGGTGAAGGCGTCGAGCGCATCGGCCTGGGCCGCGATCGCCTCCCTGCGCGTGGGAGCGTGGGTCACGAGCTTGGCGATCATCGGATCGTAGTAGAGCGAGATCTCGCCGCCCTCGTAGACGCCGGTGTCGTTGCGCACGGTGACTCCCGCGCTCGTTTCCGCCGGCGGCCGATAGCGCACGAGGCGTCCGATCGACGGCAGGAAGTTGCGCATCGGATCCTCGGCATAGACGCGGGTCTCGACCGCCCAGCCGGAGAGCTTCACGTCGCTCTGCTTGAGCTTGAGCTTCTCGCCGGCCGCCACGCGGATCATCTGCTCGACCAGATCGGTGCCGGTGACCAGCTCCGTCACGGGGTGCTCGACCTGCAGCCGCGTGTTCATCTCGAGAAAGTAGAAGCTCTTGTCCTGCCCGGCGACGAACTCGACGGTGCCGGCGGAGTCGTAACCGACGGCTTTGGCGAGCGCGACCGCCTGCTCGCCCATCTTTTTGCGCGTCGGCGCGTCGAGCAGCGGGCTCGGCGCCTCCTCCACGACCTTCTGATTGCGGCGCTGGATCGAGCACTCGCGCTCGCCGAGATAGATGACGTTGCCGTGCTTGTCGCCGAGCACCTGGATTTCGACGTGGCGCGGATCGACGATGAATTTCTCGATGAACACGCGGTCGTCGCCGAAGGAGGATTTCGCCTCCGAGCGCGCACGCGCGAAGCCCTCGGCGACCTCGGCGCGCGAATGCGCGATGCGCATGCCCTTGCCACCGCCGCCCGCCGACGCCTTGATCATCACCGGATAGCCGATCTCGTCGGCAATCCTCACCGCTTGTTTCTCGTCCGCGATCACGCCGAGATGGCCCGGGACGGTGGAGACCTTGGCCTTCGCTGCCGCCTTCTTGCTTTCGATCTTGTCGCCCATGGCCGCGATCGCCCGCGCATTGGGGCCGATGAAGACGACGCCGGCCTTCGCCAGCGCCTTGGGAAAGGCCTCGCGCTCGGACAGAAATCCGTAGCCCGGATGCACCGCCTCGGCGCCGGTCGCCTTGCAGGCCGCGACGATCTTGTCGATGACGAGATAACTTTCCGACGGCGGCGGCGGGCCGATCGCGACGGCCATGTCCGCCATTTCGACATGCAGGGCGTCGCGGTCGGCGTCGGAATAGACCGCGACCGTCTCGATGCCCAGGCGCCGCGCGGTCTTGATGATCCGGCACGCGATCTCGCCGCGATTGGCGATCAGGATTCGCTTGAACATGCCGCGACGCCACCCCGCTAGCGCGATGGATTTGACGTTCCTGTCATTGCGGCCGCGCGCCCGCTCGGGAACCTCAAATCCAAAAACCGCGCTAGACTCATAAAGTTGCTAGTGTCCTTCGATTCCGAAGTTCTCAAACGAGGGTGCCGCTTAATGA
>JBAUOM010000664.1:0-3610 GCA_049579765.1 Xanthobacteraceae bacterium | reverse complement strand
CATGCGCTCCGATATCGAAGACGAGATCCCCCGGCCGCGCGAATTGGCCGTAAAGACGCGCCATGTCCGGGCGGGCCGCGCGGTTGCCGTAGTAAATTCGCAGCGAGCGCGCGACGCCGCGGAAGGTCCGCCAGGATTCGCGCCAGCCACCATCCCGCCCCTCGGGAATGCCGACCCGAGCGCGCTGCGACATCGTGATCGCAGGCAGCTCGAGCGCGCGCAATTCAGCGGGCGGCGCGGTTTCCTCCGGCAGCCGGTCGAGCCCGATGGCGATCAGCGCGCGCCCGAACGCGGGCGAGGCCGTCACCACCGCGAACGGAATCGAGACGAGCGGTCCCCCTGCGATCAACACGGCGTAGGGCAGGGCGGACGGCGCGGCGACGGCGAGCAGGACGAGGGGGGCGAGCCCGACCAGGGTCTGCGGCCAGAATTGCCCGACGGCGAGCGACCAGGGCACCGCGTGATCGTCGCGCGCCTGGCCGCCCCATCCGACGGCGCCGCCGAGCAGAAGCCGGGCGAGAAACAGGGTGTGACTCGCCCACATGATCGGAGCGACCAGGACGACGAAGACGATGGTCAGCGCGAAGCTCGCACCGAACCTGATCGCGCCGCCGAACAGGTAGCGCAGCCTGGGGCGGCTCAGCACGTCGACCACGGTCGCGACATTGGGCGCAAACCACATCGACAGTACCAGGACGAGAATGGCGATCCCCGCGTCCCAGCGCATGAAATCCGACGGCGTCGGCGCCTGCGCGACCGCCAGCGTGCCGATCAGCAGCAGGGCGATCCAAGCCGGCGAGCCGAGGAACATCAGGATGGCGAAGAATAACTGGTAGCGGCTCACCGGCGGCAGGCCGCGCAGGCGCAGGAAGGGCCAATACTGCATGTTGCCCTGACACCAGCGTAGATCGCGCCGGATGAATTCGACCAGCGTCGGCGGATTCTGCTCGAAGCTCGAGCCTTCCTCCGGCAGCACGCGCACCTCGTAGCCCGCGCGCCGCATCAGCACGGCCTCGACCTGGTCGTGGCTGAGCACGTGGCCTTTCACCAGCGCGCCTTCCGCGAGCACCGGCAGCCGACAATGCGCGATGAAAGGGGCGATGCGCACGATGGCGTTGTGGCCCCAGTACGGCCCGCAATCGCCCTGCCACCAGGCGCTGCCGATGGTGTAGGAGCGCATGCTCAGCCGCATGCCGAACTGGAAGATGCGGGCGAAGGCGCTGGCCGAGGGCATCCCGATGACGAGGCTTTGCAGGATGCCGAGCCGCGGATCGATCTGCATGATGCGCACGAGCTTGAGCACGAGGTCGACGGTCATGACGCTGTCGGCGTCGAGGATGACGGCGAAGTCGTGATCCTTGCCCCAACGTGCGCAGAAATCGGCGATATTGCCGGCCTTGAAGCCGGTATTCCGGGTCCGGCGGCGGTAGGTCAGCGCGTGGCGCCCGCGCCAGGCCGCGGCGAGCGCGGCAAACCGCGCGGCCTCGGCTGCCGCGATGTCGGGCGCGCTGGTATCGCTGAGCACGTAGACGTGGAAGCGCTCGCCGACGCCGCGGGCGGCAAGCCCTTCCAGCATCGGCGCGAGCAGCCGCGCCATGCGTTCGGAAGGCTCGTTGCGGATGCATAGCAGGATCGCGGTCGAGGCGGTGACCGGCTCGTCTCCGCGCACGCGGCCGGCGACCGGCGTGACCGCCGCCACCGGATCGCGGGCAAAGGACATGATCGTCAGGCCGATGGCCGCGTTCCAAAAGCCGATCACGTACCAGGGCAGCGTCACCGCAAACAGCGCGATCAGAACGATATCGACGGCGCCGAGGCCGCCGGGCGAGAGCGCCAGCGTCGCGAGCCAAACGAGGCCGGCCATCGTCAGTCCGACGCCGGCGAAAAAAAGCAGCGGCCGCCACGGCGTCGGCGCAGGCGGCGCGGCGATCACCACCTCGTCGCGGGCAGGGCGTTCGAGCATGGAAGGGGCAATGCGTGTGTTTTTGGCTGTTTGAGGATATAGCGGCGCGCAAGCAAGTCCAATCAGGTCGTCGGGCCGCGCAGCACAACGGTCCAGGGTCATGGCAAAGATGCGGGGCAAAGCGCTGTGGTATGTCGGCCCTGGCCGCGCCGAGATGCGGGAGGAGGCGGTCGCCGCCCCCAAGGCCGGCGAGGCGCGGGTGCGCGCGCTCTTCGGGTCGATCAGTCGCGGCACGGAGCGGCTCGTCCATGCCGGCCGGGTACCCGCGAGCGAATATGAGCGCATGCGCGCGCCGTTCATGGGCGGGGCGTTTCCGTTTCCGGTGAAATACGGCTATGCGACGGTGGGACGGGTCGAAGCGGGCCCGCCGGAATTGCGCGAGCGCGTCGTTTTCAGCCTGCACCCGCATCAGAGCCTCTTCACCTTGCCCGCGGCGGCGGCGTTTCCCGTTCCCGACAATGTGCCGCCCCGGCGGGCGGTGCTTGCGGCCAATATGGAGACGGCGCTCAACGCGGTCTGGGACGGTGCGCCCGGCCCAGCCGACCGGATCGCCGTCGTGGGCGGAGGGCTCGTGGGCCTCTTGATCGCCCATCTCTGCGCTCGCTTGCCGGGGGCGGAGGTGACGGTGGTCGACATCGCGACGAGGCGCGCCGGGATTGCAGAGGCGTTCGGCGCGCGCTTTGCGGAGCCGCGCGCCGCGCCCGCCGACTGCGATCTCGTCTTCCATGCGAGCGGTACCGCTGCCGGCCTTGTCACGGCGCTGCGGCTGGCGGGCGAGGAGGCGAGCGTCGTCGAGCTGAGCTGGTACGGAAGCGCCGAGGTCCCGGTGCCGCTGGGCGAAGCGTTCCATAGCCGCCGGCTGCGGCTCGTCTCGAGCCAGGTCGGCAAAGTCGCGCCCTCCCATCGCTCGCGCTGGACGCACGGGCGGCGGCTGGCGGCGGCGCTCGCGCTGCTCGACGCGCCGGCGCTCGACCTGCTGATCGCGCCGGGACTTGCCTTCGACGACCTCCCGGCGCAATTGCCGTCGGTGTTCGGCCCGGACTCCGACGTGATCTGCCCGCTGATCCGCTATCCCGCGGCCGACGAAACAGAGTGAGGAATTCCCGTGTACGCGGTTGAAGTCTCCGACCAGATCATGATCGCGCATTCGTTCCGCGGAGAGATCTTCGGACCCGCCCAGAACGTGCATGGCGCCACCTTCGTCATTCGTGTGGCGTTTCTCGCCGACGCGCTCGACGCGCACGGCATCGTCGTCGACATCGCGCGCGCCCACGACGTGCTCAAAGCGGTGCTGGCGCCGCTCAACTATCACAATCTCGACGACCTGGCGCAGTTCAAGGGCATCAACACCACCACCGAATTCCTGACCAGATACGTGTTCGATCACCTCGCCGATGCCGCGCGGGCGGGTGGGCTCGGTCGCGCCGGCCGCGAGCTCAGATCGATCCGCGTGACGGTCGCGGAATCTCCGCTGGCGCGCGCCTGGTACGAGGCGCCGTTGTGGTGAAGGCGGCGGTGTTCGCGGTGCCGGGCGACCTTGCGACGCAAACCGGGGGCTACGCGTACGACCGCCGGATCATTGCAGAGCTGACGGCGCTGGGCTGGCGGACGGACCTGCTTGCGCTCGGCGACGGCTTTCCGCTTCCC
>JBAUOM010000663.1:0-4891 GCA_049579765.1 Xanthobacteraceae bacterium | reverse complement strand
GGGTGCCGCACAATGATGCGAACTTCGGAATCGGGACACTAGGAGATTTCGTCCCGGCCGGTTACGACACGATGGCCGTTTTCCGATCTCCCGACCCGCGGGGATGTCGGCGGCCGAGCCTTTCCATGAATTCGGATGATTGCAACGTGGAACGTCGAAGCAAGACCATGGCAGACAACACAGTTCGTTACGAGGTCTCAAATCGCGTCGCTCGCATCACCCTCGACCGCCCGCCCGTCAACGCGTTGAGCCTGGACATGATCCGACGGGTGGTGGGCGCCTTCAGGCAAGCTGCTGACGACGAAACCGTGCGCGTTGTCGTTCTGACGAGCGCCGTCTCCAAACGTTTCTGCGCAGGATTGGATCTCAATATCCTGATCGGCAAGTCCGAGGAGAAAGTACGAAACCTCGTTCAGGCACTGTACGTTCAACTGCACGATGCCCAATATAATCTCGGAAAACCATCCATCGCGGCGATCGCAGGAGCGGCGCGCGGCGGCGGAATGACGATGGCGATTTCTTGCGACGTGCTCCTGGCCGGCAAGAGCGCGACGTTCGGATATCCCGAGATCGACGTCGGCGTGATTCCTGCGATCCATTACGCGCATCTCCCGCGCATCGTCGGACGCCACCGCGCCTTCGAGCTTCTATTCTCCGGGCGGAGCTTTGATTCCGAAGAGGCCTATCGTCTGGGGCTTCTGAGCAGGATCGTGCCCGACGCGGAAGTCGATTCGGCAGCCTTGGCGTTGGCGGAGACGTTCGCCGGAAAGTCTCCGACCGTGATGCGCCTCGGTCGAGCTGCTTTCATGAGGCAAAACGATCTCGACTATCGTCGTAGCATCGCCAACGCCGCTGAGGACTTCTGCACCGTGGCGATGACGGACACCGCGCAGGAATGGCTGCAAGCATTCGTGGACAAGCGATCGCCCCGCGGCTGACGCGAAAAGCCAAAGCCGTTCCGCGCCGGGGCGGTCGCGGGCACGATCGCAATGCCGAAACCGTCGGCAACAAAATCGAACACCGGCATCCTCACCTCAGGCATTGCTGAATGAGCGTGCGGCGCGCGGCGAACGACACCCCGAGCGCATCCGCTTCCCGGCGACAGGCGGGCATGCGGCGCTCGGCGAGCGGGAGCACGGCCGCGCGCGCGGGATAGGGCTGCGACGCCACCGGGCAGGGGTAGACGGTGTAGGGGATGCCGGCCGCTTGATTGATGAGCTCCTCCTCGTCGAGCTCGTCGCCGAGCCGGTTGCCCGCCCGCTGCAGCTCCAGGGCGAGGCCGGGCAGGCGGTAGAGGATCGCCCGGCTCGCAAGCCGCGCGAGCTCCTTCATCACCGCCTCGCCCTCGCGCATGGTGCCGCAATAGCCGGGTGGGACCGGCGTCAGGCCCGTCCACCTCCCGGGTCCGCGATGGTAGGCGGCGATGCGGCCGCTGAGCGCGTTGGCGGCGCGCATGGCGCTGCCCGCCTGCGTTGCCAGCGAGGGCTGGGCGTTGGCGCTCGCGATCGCCGCCAGCGCAACGCCGAGCGCGACAAGTCCAGATGCAAGCCATCGGCGCAACATCACCCCTCCCGACATTGGACGAGGAACGCTAGCGCAAGACCACGGGCATCGACAATGTCTCACCGCGGGCCTTCGGGATTTCCGCGGTCGGGGTGAAGGCCGCCTATTCCGCATCGTTGCGGCGAGGCCGGCGGCTGGAAAAGTCAAGTCCGATTCAACACGTGGGATGTCCTCACTGTCATGCCCGCGAAAGCGGGCATCCAGTAACACGTGAACGTGCGATTCGGTGCCGAAGCGGCAAACACGCCACACGACGCCAACCGATCGGCCGATTGACCTTGCTGCCTGACCCATTACTCTCAAACGCCGGAGACCACGTCACGAATTCCTACCAAGATCGCTGTGGCGACCCGCCGCTTTGCGGCGTTGATCAGCGTGGTCGCCAGAGACAGAAAAACCGCTTCCTGCTCGCCCTGGTGTGGTGGCAGCCGTCGGACCCCGCCGTCCTCTTGCCTGAAAAGCGCGAACGTTTCAGGTCGGTTCGGGATGCATCCGGCAAATCCAATCTAAAGGGACAACTCATGCAAATGATATATCGATTTTTTCTTGCCGCCGCTTTCGTGACGGCGCCGACTTTGGCGGCCGCCCATAACGAACTTGCACGCGAACCGCGCGGAATCGACACGCTCGTTCCTGCGAGCTCGCCGTCGCCGGCACAGCCGTCTGCGCGCAAGATCACCATCTACACGGCGAAGACGATCGTGACCCTCGATCCGGGGACGCCCACCGCGGAGGCGGTGGCGGTGATGAACGGCAAGATCCTCGGTGCGGGCACCCTGGACGAAGTCCGGGGTTGGATCACCGACGAGGAATTCGAGATCGACCGGCGTTTTGAAAATGCGGTGATCGTTCCAGGCTTCATAGAAGCGCACATGCATCCGCAATTTACCGGCGTGCTCTGGCTTGGCGTCTACGTGGGCCGGTTCGACCGGACCGCACCCGACGGGACCCGGATCAAGGGATTGGAGACCAAACAGGCCGTCATCGAACGGCTCCGAGATGCCGCCGCCAAGATGCCGGCTGATGGAAGCTGGCTGGTGGCCTGGGGTTATCAGCCGGAATTCTACGACAACTCGCCACTCACCCGCGCCGATCTTGATCCGATTTCAAACGGACATCCGGCTTTCATCGAAAACCTTTCGATGCACATTTATTACGCCAACAGCAAGGCGTTCGAGCTCACGGGACTAAGCGACCAAACCGATACCGCGGGGATCGTCAAGAAGGACGGCAAGCCAACCGGCGAGATCGAGGAGATCGGGGCGGCTCTTGCTTTCGTGGCGAAGCTCCCGCCGCTCGATGCCAAAACGCTGCTGAAAGCCACGTGGGATGCCGCCAAGCTCGCGCATCGCGTCGGAGTGACGACGTTCGCCGACCTGAACTTCGGCACCATTCCGGGAGGTTACAAGGCCTATCAGACCGTTGCCGCGGATCCCGACTTTCCGGTGCGGATCGTGCTGAATCCGTTGATCAGCGTTTTTCAAAAGGGAGAGATAGCGGAAAAGGGCGGGCTCGATTATCTCGCCGAGCTGCACAAATACGACAACGACCGTCTCAGCTTCGGCGGCGTCAAGTTCATCGTCGACGGATCGATCCAAGGCTACACCGCGCTGTTTCAGTGGCCTGGTTACTACAAGACATTCGCAAACGGGGTCGCGAACATTTCGCAAGCGGACTTGAACAAATGGGTCATCGAGGTGCACAAGCGCGGATTCCAAGCGGTGATCCACACGAACGCCGACCAGGCGACCGAAATGGCGCTGCTGGCGCTGGCTGCGGCCCAGCGACAATACCCGCAGCTGGCGACCCGGCACCGGCTGGAGCATAACCAGTTCGTGACGCAAGCCCAGCTCGTCAAAATGAAGCAGCTTGGCGTCGCGACAAACTTGTTCACCAACCACATCTACTTCTGGGGCGACTTGCACTACTCGACATTTGCCGGACCGGATCGGGCGAGGGACATGGACCCTGCCGGAAGCGCGCAGCGCATGGGAATTCCCTTCAGTCTGCATTCGGACGCTTCCGTGACGCCGGTAAACCCGCTGTTTGCGATGTGGACGGCGACGGCGCGCAAAACCATGTCGGGGCGCGTCCTCGGCGAGGGCGAACGTATTTCCGTTCCGCAGGCGTTGCACGCGGTGACGCTCGGAGCGGCCTACCTGCTCGGGCAGGATGACACGAAGGGCTCGATCAAATCGGGCAAGCTCGCCGATTTCACCATTCTCGACCGCAATCCGCTCGACGTCACCTCGCCCGACGAGTTGAAGGACATCAAGGTGCTCGGGACCGTCATGGGCGGCAAAGCTTTCCCGGCGAGCGCCGGCCGGTGAAAACAAGAGAGTGTGGAGGTTCGGAAGGACCGTTGTTGCGGCGAGTCCGAAATGCGGACGAAAGCGCTGTGTCCTTTCGGTCACGACCACGCAGATGTCATCGCCAATACGATTATTGTCGCCTGTCTCCATGGGCACGCCCACAAGACCGCGCAATTTGTCGTCACGCATTCAGGTCGTCGGAACGACCGCCGTGTCGATGACGCAGGCAAGGGATCGGCCGCGACGATCGACCTGGATGAACTGCGGAAAACCTGCAGCGAGACATGTTTCGGGCTGCCGCCGATGGCAGGCCCTTCAATGGCGAGCGCGCGCGCCCGAGGCCTAGCCGGCTCAGACCGCGATGCGCTGAAACTCCATCGGGAAGGAGTGCATGCGGCGCGCGCCGGTGGCGGTGATCTCCACCGTCTCGGCGAACACGCAGCCGGTCTTGCCCGCGCGCCACTTGGGGTCGAACAGGTCGATGTTGAACGCGAACACCATGCCCGGCTCGAAGCGATCGCCGACCACCTTGATCGCCTCGCGGTCCGCGGCGATGGCGTGGTGGCGGTAGCGCGGATATTCCAACGAGGCGAGGCCGTGGCCGTGGATGCCGGCCTCGCAGATGCCCAACCCGCGCGCATCGATCTCGTCCTTCACCGCCTCGAGCGCGACCGAGATGGTCTTGCCGGGGCCGAAGTTCTCGAGCCCGCGCTCGTAGGCGGCGAGACAGCCGTCGTAGATCGAAAGCTGCTGCGGCTCCGGTTCGCCGAGGCAATAGGTACGCTCGACATGGGTGAAGTAGCCGCCGTACTTCGGATGCATCTCGCAGATGATGAGGTCGCCGCGCTCCATCGGCCGCGCGGTCGGCACACGGAACGGATGCGGATAGGGATAACGGTCGCAGTTCCACAGGAATAGGGTCGGCTCCTCGCCGCCGTTTGCCACCATCGCTTCCATCATGCCGGCATAGACCTCGCACTCCTTCACGCCGGGACGCGCGATGTCGCGGCAGGTCG
>JBAUOM010000662.1:0-2389 GCA_049579765.1 Xanthobacteraceae bacterium | reverse complement strand
AGCGGAAGGAGACGAATGGCCGGATGTCACCGATGCAGGACTGGCGGCCACCGCCGCCGACTGGCTACCCTCCGCGCTCGCCGGCAAGACCGCGCTGGCCGACCTCGCAAGCGAGGAATTCACGCAGGTGCTGCATGCTCTGCTGCCGTGGCCCCTGCGCCGGCGGCTCGACGCGGAGGCTCCCGCTCATTTCGCCGCGCCGTCCGGCTCCTCGGTGCCGATCGATTACGAGGCGGAGGAGGGGCCCAAGCTCGCGATCCGCGTGCAGGAAGTGTTCGGGCTCGACCGCCATCCGACCGTCGCCGGCGCGCGCGTGCCGCTCGTGCTCGAATTGCTCTCGCCGGCGCAGCGGCCGGTGCAGGTGACGCGCGACCTGCCCGGCTTCTGGCGCGGCAGCTATGCCGCGGTCAAAGCCGAGATGCGCGGCCGCTATCCGCGCCATCCCTGGCCCGACGATCCGCTGGCCGCGGCGCCTACTCGCCGCGCCAAGCCGCGCGCGTCCTAATGTCCACTATCTGCGCGGTCATAGAACGTCGCTCGCCGTTGCTGTATCAACGAGTTGCGATTTTCGGTAACAGTCTCGTTCCTGCGCAAGCTCAATCCGCAAACGAGCGAGGTCATCGGTGGCAACGCGGCCGAATTTTCTCTTCTTCATCACCGACCAGCATCGCGTCGACTATCTGAGCTGCTATGGCCATCCCGTGCTCAGGACGCCGAACATCGATTCCATCGCTGCGCGCGGGACGCGCTTTACCCGCTTCTACGTGGCGACGCCGGTCTGCATGCCCAACCGCGCCACCCTGATGACCGGGCGCATGCCGTCGGTGCACGGCGTGCGCAGCAACGGCTCGCCGCTCTCGTTGCAGTCCAACACCTTCGTCGATGCGCTGCGGGCTGCCGGCTACGCCACCGCGCTCGTCGGCAAGAGCCACCTGCAGAATTTCTCGGAGTTTGCGCCGATCCTGAAGCCGAGGGCGCCGCGCCCCGGCGACCAGCTGCTCGATGCGAGTTTCTCCGAGGCGCGCAAGCCGCTCGTCGGCGACGGCCCCTACGACCAGGAGCATCCCGCGCGCTGGCAGGAGGGGCGCGATTTCGCGATGCGGCTGCCGTTCTACGGCTTCGAGCACGTCGACCTGTGCACCGCGCACGGCGACCATGTCGGCGGCCACTACTACGTCTGGCTGAAGGCGCAACGGCCCGACGCCGACGCGCTGCGCGAGCGCAAGAACCAGCTGCCGCACGACTACGTCTGTCCGCAGGCCTATCGCACCCCGATCCCGGAAGAGCTCTATCCGACCTCCTACATCGCCGAGAAGAGCTGCGAATGGATCGAGCGCTACGCCGCCGGCGATCGCGGCCGGCCGTTCTTCCTCATGGCCTCTTTCCCCGACCCGCATCATCCGTTCACACCGCCCGGCCGCTACTGGCCGATGTACCGGCCGCAGGACATGGCGCTGCCGGAAAGCTTCAACGCCGGCAACCGGCCGTTGCCGCGGTCGGTGGCGTGGGCGCTCGAGCAGCGCGAAAACGGCACGGCGGTGGTGACCGAGCAGGCCCCCTTTGCCGTGGACGAGCGCGAGGCACGCGAGGCGATGGCGCTGAGCTGCGGCATGATCGCGATGATCGACGACGCCGTCGGCCGCGTGCTGGCGCGCCTGGCCGCCTGCGGACTGGCCGACGACACCGTCGTGATCTTCACCACCGACCACGGCGATTTTCTCGGCGACCACCGGTTGCTGCTGAAAGGCCCGGCCCATTTCGACGGCATCACGCATGTTCCCTTCATCTGGGCCGAGCCGGGTGCGCGCCCGGCACGCAGCACCCCGATACTCGGCGGCACGCTCGACATCGCGTCGACCGTTCTCGATCGTGCCCGCATCAACCCCTACAATGGTATCCAAGGGATCAGCCTGTTGCCGGCGATCGGCGGGGAGGACGCGCCGGCGCGTGACACCGTGGTGATCGAGGACGATCAGCAGCGCGCAATAATGGGCTTTGCGGCGCCCTCCCGCATGCGCACGATCATCACCGCGCGCTGGCGCATGACCATCGCTCACGGCGATCCCTGGGGCGAGCTCTACGACCTCGAAAACGATCCGCACGAGCTGCACAACCTGTTCGAGGATGCCGGCCATCGCGCGGTGCGCGCGGAGCTGATGGAGAAGCTCGCTTATCGCGAGATGGAACTCGCCGACCGCAGCCCGCTACCCATGGGCCGCGCCTGATGGCGCGGGAACTTCGGCGCGGCGATCGGCTTTTCCTGCCGCGGCGCCTGCGCTATGTGGCGGCCGCACCGCTGCTGTAGATTCCCATGGAATCTACACGCGATGCGAATCGATCTTAGGAATTTCGTGACTCAGGAATATTCGTGATGTTTCCCAAGCCGAAG
>JBAUOM010000661.1:0-3693 GCA_049579765.1 Xanthobacteraceae bacterium | reverse complement strand
GCGTCTTTGCCGTCGCATCCCGACGAGCCGCGCGAGGAGATCGTTCTCAGCGGAGAGGTGCCGAGCGCGCTCAATCCGCCGCGAGGTTGCCGGTTCCATCCGCGCTGCCCGTTTGCAATGCCGCGCTGCCGGGAGGAGGAGCCGGCGCTGATCGAGGCGTCCCCCGGTCACACCGTCGCATGCCATCTCTATTGATGTGTTGGTCGGATCGCTCCGGTCCGCAAATCTCGCGGCGAGCGCTACGCCGTGATTGATAGTACATCGTGCAAGTGCACGTGCCCGACGCCCCGCGGCCGCCATCTTTGCTTGCATTCCGAGCTTCTTGCGCAATCCTGTCCCGCGCATCGTGCATCGTCGCCCATGCTATAAGGACTCGTTGCCAATCCAAGAAGACCGGGCATTCCGGTCCGTGATGTGAGGGAGGATTGATGATCATCGATTTCCATACGCATGTTCTGAGTCCCGAGGACCAGGACAAATACACGACATCGAAGTTTCATCAGACGGTGCTGGCGAGTCGCGATTTCGGGCGCCGCCATCCGGCGACGATCGAGAACGTGCTCGAAGCCGCCAAGATTGGCGGCGTCGACATCTCGGTCATCAGCAATCCGCTGCACGACATGCGCGACATGGACCGTGGCCAGCAGTTGGAGACCGTCAAGCGCCACAATCGCTACATGGCGCAGCTGCAAGAGAAGTACGATTCGATCTACGCCTTTGCCAGCACCGTGCCCTATGGAGGCGATCCGTTCCTGCGCGAGTTCGAACGGGCGGTGAAGGAGGACGGGCTCAAAGGCGCCTGGATCACGTCGAGCCTCCAGGGCAGCTATCCCGACGACGATGAGGCTCTGCCGTTCTTTCAGCTCGCCGTCGAGCTCGACGTGCCGGTCGTGGTGCATCCGCCCGCGGTCGGCTTCGGCGAGGAGCGCATGCGCGACTACCGGCTGGCCTCCAGCGTCGGCCGTCCGATGGACGGGGCGCTCGCCATCGCTCGCATGATCGTCCGCGGAGTATTCGAGAAGCTTCCCACCCTCAAAGTGGTCGGCACCCATCTCGGCGGCGGCATCTGCGAGATGATCGGCCGCATGGATTATGCCTATACGCTCGGTGACGAGGTCTATTTTCTCGGCCGCTACGAGCCGATGCTCATCAAACACAAGCCGAGCCACTACCTGAAGATGATGTACCTGGAATCGACAAGCTACTGGGTTCCGGGCGCGCGCTGCGCGCTGGAATCGGTCGGCGCCGACCACTTCATCTTCGGCACCGACGCGCCGCCGCTCAAATCGCTCAAGGTGGAGGGCGTCGAATTGATCAGGAAGCTGGGGCTTTCGCCGGAGGACGAGCGCAAGGTCTATTGCGAGAATGCCAGGAAGCTGTTGAAGATTTGATGCGGGCCGAACGGCCCGCCACGAAACGTGTACGATAAGGATCATGACGAGGGGAAACCCCATGCGACGTCTTGCCGTGGGCTTGGCGGTTGCGCTCGCGACCTCGACCGGCGCCGGCGCACAGCCGCAGTCGGACTCCGACTGGCCGAGCCGGATCATCCGCTTCATCGTCTCGGCCCCGGCCGGCAGCGCCGGCGACACCGTCGCGCGGATCGTCGCGCAGAAGTTCGGTGAGCGGCTTGGGCAGCAGCTCGTGATCGACAATCGCGTCGGCGCGGGCGGAACGATCGCCGGCGAGGCGCTCGCGCGGGCGGCGCCGGACGGCTACACGATCGGCCTCGTGACCGCGAGCACGCATGTGATCGCCTACCTGATCAATCCGAACCTGAGCTACCATCCGCTGCGGGATTTCACGCCCGTCGGGTTGATCAGCCAGTCGCCCTACGTGCTGGCCGTCTATCCCGGCCTGCCGGCGAAGTCCGTCAAGGAGCTGATCGCGCTCGCCAAGTCGAAGCCGGGCGAGATCAACAACGCGTCGTTCCAGGCCGGCAGTCTCGGCCATCTCGCCGGCGCCTTGTTCGCCTACCGGGCGGGCGTGACGCTCAATCCGGTGCTCTATCGCTCGTCGGCGCAGGCGGTCATGGATGCGGTGGCGGGCCGCGTCGAGATGCAGTTCAGCACCTTGCCGCCGGCCATTCCGCTGATCCGCGAGGGCAAGCTGCGGGCGCTGGCGACGACCGGTGCGAAGCGGGTGTCGGTGCTGCCGGATGTCCCGACCCTTGCCGAGGAGGGCATGCCGGGCTTCGACGTCTCGCTGTGGCTCGGGATCGCGATGCCGGCCAACAGCCCCCCTGGCGTCGTGAAGCGCCTCAACGCCGAGATGACCGCCACCCTCAAATCGCCGGACGTCGTCGCCGCCTTGCGCGAGCAGGGTCAGGAGGCGGAGCCCGGCCCACCGGAGCTGCTCGGCGACATCATCAAGGCCGACATCGAGCGCTGGCGCGACTCAATCGCCAAAGCCGGGATCAAGATGAACTGAGGGCGTGCGAGCAGGCGTCGGCTCGGGCCAGGCGCAGTGCCGCACGCTCGGTGCGCTTCACTCCTCCCTTGTGGCATGGCTATCGCATTTGCGTATGGCGCCGCCTGCTCGGGACGGGCAATATCGGATACTCTTTCGTGCAGCTCTGATTGAGCCGTGGCAGGCGAAGCTCGTCGCCTATTGCTGAGGCAGGCGATAGCGAATTCCAGCATCGTTAGCCGCAAGCCCACGCGGAATACCTACCGATCGCCGTACTGCCGCGAACAGGCCGACAGGACAAACGCCGGCCACTGACTCGACTATTTCGCCTTTTAGCGAACGAACGCGACAGCGGCGAACGACCAATTGGTGCCCCTGGCCGGACTCGAACCAGCACGATGTTGCCACCACCTGATTTTGAGTCAGGCGCGTCTACCAATTCCGCCACAGGGGCTTCGCCGGCGGGATCATAGCGGCGCAGGGTAGGGGGTCAACGGCCCGATACCGTTGCCTATTATTGCCGCCTTCGCGCCGCTATATGGGCGCAGGAGCGAAGGTCCGACAGTCGCAATCGCGAAGGGTGACCCCCGGCATGAGCGAGATGACGGTGAGCACGATCCGGTCCCGCCCGGTCGCCGCGGCGGCGGTCGCGGTCGCGGTCGTGGGCGCGGTTGCCATCCTCGGTGCCTGGTTGTTCCAGTACGGGCTGGGCCTCAAGCCGTGCCCGCTCTGCCTCGAGCAGCGCTACGCCTATTACTTCGCGATCCCGCTCGCGGTCATGGTGCTGCTCGGCGATCACGCCGGCGCCTCGCGCAAGGTGCTCACGGCCGCGCTCGTCGCGATCGCGCTCGGCATGCTGTGGAATGCCGGGCTCGGGGTCTACCATTCCGGGATCGAATGGCGCTGGTGGCCGGGGCCGCAGGAATGCTCGGGCGGCCTCGACGATCTCGGCTCCGCCGGCGGCCTCCTCGGCAAGCTGCAGTCGATCAGCGTCGTGCGCTGCGACGAGGCCGCCTGGCGCTTCCTGGGGCTCTCGCTTGCCGGCTACAACGCGCTCGTCTCGCTCGCGCTCGCCGCCGTCGCCGCGTGGGGTGCGGCGATGGAATGGCGCGGCCGGGCGAAGTGGCCGTGAGGCGGGCGGGGGCGGTGCTTTCGGAATGATCGTCCTCCAATAAGACGAAGCGGGATGGCAACTCGAAGGTAAAGCCATCCGACCCTCATGAACACGATTTGTAGCTTGACTACGTTACGTGAGTGAGGTATGGTTTGGGCATGCTCCAGAGG
>JBAUOM010000660.1:0-2107 GCA_049579765.1 Xanthobacteraceae bacterium | reverse complement strand
ATCGCCGGCCGCGCGCTCTACGACGGGCGGCTCGAGCCGGCGGCGGCGCTCGCGTTGATCCGCGCCGCGCGCGGGGAGCGTGAATCATGAAATGGAACCAGCTCGGTGCATTCGCGCGTCTGTGGTTGAGCCTCGCCGTCCTCCTCCTGCCGGTTGCCGGTCCGCTCCTCGTCTCGCTCGCCGCAAGCCTGGTTGCAATGCTGCTGGGCTGCCGGCTCGATGAAGGGGGTGTCCATCCCTGTTCGGTTCTCGGCCTCGATATCGGCGGCGCGCTCTACATGTTCGGCATGCTGTTCTGGTTCGGGCTGTTCGCGCTTCCCATCGTCGCCATCGGCTTCATCGTTTGGCTCCGGTTCGCCGTCGTCTTGCTGTTCAAGCACGCGCGGCGTTCCACGCCGATGTGAGCGGGGCGGCGATGTTCAAGGTGCGCGTCATTCCCTGTCTCGACGTCAAGGACGGCCGCGTCGTCAAGGGCGTGCGCTTCCTCGATCTGCGCGACGCCGGCGATCCGGTCGAGGCGGCGATCGCCTATGACGCCGCCGGCGCCGACGAGCTCACCTTCCTCGACATCACCGCCAGCCACGAGAACCGCGACATCATCCTCGACGTGGTGCGGCGCACGGCGGAGGCCTGCTTCATGCCCCTCACCGTCGGCGGCGGCGTGCGCACGGTCGAGGACATCCGCCGGCTTCTGGCCTCCGGCGCCGACAAGGTGTCGATCAATACCGCCGCCGTTGCGCGGCGCGCCTTCGTGAAGGAGGCGGCGGAGAAATTCGGCGACCAGTGCATCGTGGTCGCGATCGACGCCAAGAAGGTGTCGCCGCCGGGCGAGGCGGAACGCTGGGACATCTTCACCCATGGCGGCCGCAATCCCACCGGGCTCGATGCCATCGATTACGCGCGCGAGGTGGTGGCGCTCGGCGCCGGCGAGATCCTGCTGACTTCGATGGACCGCGACGGCACCCGGCAGGGCTTCGACATCGCGCTCACCCGCGCGGTGGTCGACGCTGTGCCGGTACCGGTGATCGCCTCGGGCGGCGTCGGCACGCTCGAGCATCTGGTCGAGGGCATTCGCGACGGCCATGCCACCGCGGTGCTTGCCGCCTCGATCTTTCATTTCGGCGAGCACAGCATCCGCGAGGCCAAGGAGTACATGGCGCGCGCCGGGCTGCCCATGCGGCTCGATCCGTGAGATGAGCGAATAGCGAGTAGCGAGTAGCGAATAGCTGAGTGCGAGCGGGGATACTATTCGCTACTCGCTATTCGCTATTCGCTATTCGCTATTCGCTTCGCCCAGCGCAGCGCGGCGTCGAGCCGGTCGTTGCCCCAGAACAACTCGCCGTCCGTGGTGACGAAGCTCGGCGCGCCGAACAGGCCCAGCCGCTGCGCCTCTTCGGTCTGCGTGCGCAGCCGCGCCTTGATCGCATCCGATTGCGCCGCTGCCAGCACCGCGCGCGCCTCGACGTTCAAGCCTGCAAGGACGCCTGCGATGGCGGCGGGATCGTCGATCCGGCACCCGCCGCCGAATTCGGCGCGGAACAGGGCGCGGCAGAAGTCCTCGCCCCAGCCTTGCTCGAATCCGGCAAGCGCGACGCGGGCGGCAAGCAGGCTGTTCTGCGGAAACGGCTCGGGGCGCCGGAACGGCAGGCCCAAATCGGCGCACAGCCGCTCGAGGTCGCGCCACATGTGACGCCCCTTGGCCTCATAGAGGTTGAAGGGCGAGGTGGCCCAGCCCTGCGCCTTGAAGATCGGCCCGAGCAGGAACGGGCGAAAGCGCACGCAGATCCCGGCATCGCTGGCCAGCGTTCCGATCCGCATCGCCGCCGGATAGGAATAGGTCGAGGCGAAGTCGAACCAGAAATCGAGCACGCGGGCGGGCATGGGGACATGCTAAAGCATGGTCCCGAAAAGTGTGCAGCGGTTTTCGGGAAAGATCATGCTCAGACAAGGAGCTAGATCGGGAGGACGATTCGAAGAAATGTCATCCCGATCTAGCACTACTTTGGCAGATTTACTCACGCCGCCGCTTGTTGCAAATCCATTTTCGACAATGCGGGCACCGCTGCGGCGGTAGTCGAGCGAAGAGTTCGAGGATGGCGTGGCGTAC
>JBAUOM010000659.1:0-1515 GCA_049579765.1 Xanthobacteraceae bacterium | reverse complement strand
GGATTGAGCCCGAGCCAGAAGCGCGGCGAGCCCTGCCCCACATAGGTGGTATAGGTCACGATGTCCGGGTCGCCGGCGAGCAGTTGTTCGGCGCGCCTTGCGCTCGCGTCGGTCACGCCGATGGCGGTGCCTTCCGGCAGCCGCAGCTCGAAGAACAGCTCCGAACGCGTCGAAGTCGGGAAGAATTGCTGCTGGACCAGGCCGAAACCGGCAAGCGCGACGACGAACATCGCCACGGCGAGCGCCACGACGGTCTTGCGCCAGCGCACGCACAGGCCGATCGCGCGGCGTAGTGTCCGGTAGATCCGCGTGTCGTAGATTGCGTCGGGGTCAGCGCGTCCGGCGTGCTTGGCGAGATCGGGCAGCAGCTTGAGCCCGAGATAGGGCGTGAACAGCACCGCGACCAGCCACGAGGCGATCAGCGCCAGCCCGACGATCCAGAAGATACCCCCGGCGTATTCGCCGGCACTCGACTTGGCGAAGCCTACCGGCAGGAAGCCCGCCGCCGTCACCAAGGTACCGGTCAGCATCGGAAACGCCGTCGAGGTCCAGGCGAAGGTCGCCGCCCGCGCCCGGTCCCAACCCTGCTCCATCTTCACCACCATCATCTCGATCGCGATGATGGCGTCGTCGACCAGCAACCCGAGCGCGATGATGAGCGCGCCGAGCGTGATGCGATGCAGATCGATGCCTGCCGCATACATGACGAGCAGCACGATTGCCAGCACCAGCGGCACCGACAACGCCACCACGATGCCGGTGCGCCAGCCCAGCGACAGCAGGCTCACGGCGAGCACGATCATCAGCGCCTCGGCGAAGGTCTTGACGAATTCCGAGACAGACTCGTCGACGATGTGGGGCTGGTCGGCGATCTGCGTGATGTCGATCCCGACCGGAAGCTCGGCGACGACGGTGCGCATCGCTGCCTTGAGGTTCTTGCCGAGTGTGATGATGTTGGCGCCGTCCTGCATGGAGACGCCGAGGCCGAGCGCCGGTTTGCCGCCTTCGCGCACGAGAAAGGTCGGCGGGTCCTCGTAGCCGCGCCGGACCGTCGCGATGTCGCCGAGCCGGAACACCCGGCCGTCCGCCTGCACCGGCACAGCGGCGACCGCCGCCGCGCCGGAGAAGGCCCCGGTCACCCGCACATTGATGCGGTCGGCCGAGGTGTCGACCGAGCCGCCGGGGACGACGGTGTTCTGCTTGGCCACGCTGTCGAAAATCTGTTGCGGCGTCACGCCGAGAGTGGCGAGCTTGGCATGGCTGAACTCGATGAAGATTTTCTGCGGCCGCTCGCCGATAATGTCGACCTTGTTGACGTCGGGGACGCGCAGCAGGCGCTGACGGATGTCCTCGGCGCGCGCTTTGAGCTCGGCGAGGCCGAGACCGTCCGCGGTGAGCATGTAGAGCGCCGAGTAGACGTCGCCGTATTCATCGTTGAAGTTCGGGCCGATGATGCCAGGCGGAAGCTCGCCCCTGATGTCGCCCACCTTCTTGCGCACCTGGTACCAGAGCTCC
>JBAUOM010000658.1:0-3498 GCA_049579765.1 Xanthobacteraceae bacterium | reverse complement strand
CCAATAAAGGCAACAAATAACATCCAGACGGGAGCGGCCGCCATCAGCGCCGCTTGATTGAGGGAGTCCACGATGGGCTGCGGCGCTTGGCCTCCGCGGGGCCGATTCGTTGCGTGCGTTTTGTTGGTCGCTCTTTGCCTGCCTGCCCGAGCGCAGGAGCCCCCCGGACAGGAGCTCCCCAAATACGAAGTGATCGGTTTTCGTGACGCGCACTTCGGGATGACCGAAGCGGAAGTTCGCGCCGCCATCACGAAATCCTTCGGCATCAAATCCGCAGATATCAAGCCCACTCCGAATCCCGCCGAAGGGACAACGCTGCTGATCGCGCATGTGGAGTCGCTCGATCCCGGCCCCGGACCGGCCGCGATCACCTATATTTTCGGCCACAAGAGCAAGCGACTCGTTCAGGTCAACGTGGTCTGGGGCGACAACAACCCAAAGGATCCTCCCGACACGAATGCAATGATCGGAGCGGGCACGCGGCTGGAACGCTATTTCCAGGGCTTCCGGTGGCGCAAGGACACGACCCGCGTGGGGGTTCCGGTCGGGGAGAATACCGTCGTTCTGTTCGCCGGCGAGGATGAGAAAAAGGGCGCGGTGCGCCTCGTCGTCGACGGCATCAAGTATCAATTGAACCAGGAAGGAAAGCAGACGACGTCGCCCGACCCGAAGGGCGCGCCCAAGCTGGTCATCAATTACATCGCCGATCGCAACAATCCGGATGTCGCCCGGATCGAACCGGGAAAGTTCTAGGAGCCTGGTGATCGATCCGGCGACCGGCGGATGCCTCCGACCCTAATGCACAAGGCCGTCGCGGAGCGGTGCGCGCGGCTTTCGACTCGCGTGCTTGCGGTCTCGCTCTCACTGGTCGTCGCGGCGCCGCCGTCCTTGGCGCAGCAGCTGCCGACGGGAGGCTCGGTCGCCGCCGGCAGCGTGTCGATCGGCGCGCCGCACAACGGCACGCTCAATATCAATCAAAGCTCCAATCAAGCCATCATCAACTGGAATACGTTCTCGGTCGGCACCGGCAACACCGTCAATTTCAACCAGCCGAGCGCGGCGTCAGCGACGCTGAACCGCGTCACGGGTTCGACGCCGTCGTCGATCGCCGGAACGATCAACGCACCGGGCACCGTGGTGCTGGTGAATCCGAACGGGATCATGATCACCAAGTCCGGCGTCATCAACGCCGGCTCGTTCGTCGCCTCCACGCTAGGGATCACGAACGAAGACTTTCTCGCCGGCAAATATCATTTCCAAGGCAACGGTGCGTCGAAGCCGGTCATCAACGCCGGTCGGGTCAATGTGTCGGACGGAGGCTTCGCCGCGTTCCTGGGTGGACGGGTGGCCAACAGCGGCGTCATCACCGCCCGCTTCGGCAAGGTCGCGCTCGGTGCCGGTGAGGTGGCCACGCTCGACCTGTCCGGAGATGGGTTTCTGTCGGTCGCCGTGCCGTCCAACCAGTTGCAGAACGTCATCGACCGACGCGGCAAGCCGCTGGTCTCCAACTCCGGCAAGATCCGGGCCGACGGCGGATCGGTTTACCTGAGTGCAGCGACCGCGTCGAAGGTGCTGCAAAGCGCCGTCAACGTTCCGGGCTCCATTCGGGCAAACAGCGTCGGCACCCGCGGCGGCAAGATCGTGCTCAGCGGCGGCGACGGCGGCATCGTCAATGTCGGCGGCCGCTTGACCGCGAACGGCAGAAGGGGCGGTCACGGCGGCTCGATTTCCATAGCCGGCGCGAAAATCACGGTCCCGGGCAAGATCACCGCGAACGGTGGAAAGACCGGCCACGGCGGCTCGATCGCCGTAACGGGCGCCAAGATTGCCATCCCCGGCCGAATCGCGGCGAGCGGACGGACCGGCGGCCGGATCGCAGTGACGAGCACCGGCACGCTTTCGGTCGCTGGCAAGATCTCGGCCAGAGGACGTGCCGGAGCGGGCGGCCGCATCGATCTGGCCGGCAAGGACATCCGCCTCCACGGCGCGAAGGTGGACGCCTCGGGCGCCAGCGGCGGCGGGCTGGTGCGCATCGGCGGCGCGTTCCGTGGCGGTGCTTTCGATCCGTCCGATCCGCTGTATCGGGCCTATGTCGGTCGCTGGGGCACGCTGCCGCCGATCGCCGCCGCGTCGAGCGTCACCGCCGATGCGGGGACCACCATCAACGTCTCCGCGCGCAAGACCGGCGATGGCGGCACCGCCGTCGTCTGGTCGAACGAAAGGACGTCCTTTGCCGGCGCGATCCTCGGCACGGGCGGCGGGAAATCCGGCGCCGGCGGTTACGCCGAAGTCTCCGGCAAGGCAGTGTTGGACTTCACCGGACGGGTAAATCTCAAGGCCAGCCTCGGCCCGAGCGGCACGCTGCTGCTGGATCCCGCCGACGTGACGATAAGCAGCAGCCCGACATTGGACGTCACTCTCTTGGGCGGGATCTTCAGCCCGATCTCCGGCGTCTCAACCGGGAACATCCTGAGTACGGCTCTCGAGCTCGCCCTCGGCCTGAGCAACATCATCGTAACGACCACGAACACCGGCATCCCCGGCAGCGGCAATGGCGATATCACGGTTAGCGCTCCCATCACCTGGAGCAACGCCAACGCGCTGACGCTCACTGCCGACCGAAACATCGCGATCAATTCCACGATCACGGCAAGCAACGGCACGCTTGTTCTTTCCAGTAATGGCGGAACCGTCAGCCAGACGGCGGGTATTTCCGTCTCGAAGCTGGCGCTGACGGGCGCGGGCGCGACCAACACGCTGACTGATACGAGCAACAGCATCGGAACTCTGGCCGGCAATACCGGGACGGTAAACTTCAATAACGGCGCCAATGCGCTGACCATCAACACGGCGGGGGGCGTCAACGGCCTGACGACGACTTTGGCTGGTGGGATCGCGCTGGCAACGAGCCATGCGAGCGGCATCACTACAACGGCGACGACCGGAACGCTCAACAGCAGCGGCGCGGGCCCGATTACCCTGACGGCGAACGCCCTGACGCTGAACGGAGCGGTAACCGCGACAGGCCAGACGGCAACGATCGCGCCGAGCACGGCGGGAACGCCGGTAACGATTGCAAGTTCGGGCGGTTATGTAACGGCGACATCTCTGAGCCAGATCACGGCGAATACGCTGGTGATTGGCGGCGCCAATGCCGGCACGATCGCGGTCAACCAGGCGCTCAACCCGACCAACGTCACCAATCTTCAACTGGTATCGGGCTCGGGTAACCTAACGCAAACTGCCGCGATCACCATAAGCGGGACGTCGTCGTTCACCACCTCGGCTTCGAACGCGACTACCGCGCTGACCAATACCGCGAACCTGCTGACGGGCGCGGTATCGCTCAACACCAGCGGGACGAGCGGCCACGCCAGCCTGACCAACAATCGCGCGACCGTGCTGGGGGCCTCCAGCGTCGGCGGCAACCTGATGGTCACCGACCGCGTCGGCAGCCTCACTCAGACCGGCGCGCTGACGGTCGGCGGCACCTCGTCG
>JBAUOM010000657.1:0-3589 GCA_049579765.1 Xanthobacteraceae bacterium | reverse complement strand
GCGCTGGCGAGCGAAGCGAGCGGCCAGCGCGGCCACTCTATAAGTGCGCGCGCCGGACACTCGCCCGAACCGGGCTCGTCGGCGCGCGCCGTGCTGGCGAGCGAAGCGAGCGGCCAGCGCGGCCACTCTATAAGTGCGCACGCCGGACACTCGCCCGAACCGGGCTCGTCGGCGCGCGCCGCGCCCGGCGTCCTGCTCGAGCTGTTGGGGATGCTGGAGACCGGATACCAGGCCTATACCCGTCCGACCGACGATCCCGAACGCGTCGCCGGCTCGGTCGGCGTGCCGGCGAGCCATATGGGGCTGCGGCTCATCGACGCCGAGGGGCGCGACGTGCCGCCGGGCGTGGAGGGCGAGATCTGCTGCGACGGTCCCTCCGTGCATCTCGGCTATCACAACAATCCCGCCGCCAACGCCGAAGCGTTCCTGCCCGATGGCTGGTTCCGCAGCGGCGATCTCGGCGTGATCGACGCGGACGGGCGCCTGCGCATCGTCGGCCGTCTCAAGGAGATGATCAACCGCGGCGGCAAGAAGTTCTTCCCGCGCGAGATCGAGGAGGTCCTCTATACCCATCCGCAGGTGCTCTACGCCGCGATCGTCGGTATTCCGGATGCGCGGCTCGGCGAGCGCAATTGCCTGTGCCTGGTGCCGCGCCCCGGCGAGCACCCGACGCTCGATGGCATCCTCTCCTTCCTCGGCGACAGCGTGGCGACCTACAAGCTGCCGGAGCGGCTGGAGCTGTTCGCACAGTTTCCCTTCACCCCGACCGGCAAGATCCAACGCCATGCGCTGGTGCGTGACGTGCTGGCGCGCATGTCGGCCGCCGACTGATCCGCAAACGACTGGAGAAACCTAAATGGATGACCGCTACGCACGCTTTTCGCGGCTGTTGATCGATCGGCCGCATCCGCGAGTGCTCCGCGTCGTCATGAACCGGCCGGACAAGCTCAACGCCGCCGACGGCGAGATGCATTCGGATTTGACCGAGATCTGGCGGGTGGTCGACGCCGATCCCGGCGTGAGCGCCGTCTTGCTGACCGGCGCCGGCAAGGCGTTCTCCGCCGGCGGCGACCTCGACCTCGTGGACAGGATGCGGGCGGATTTCGACACCCGCATGCGCGTTTGGAAGGAAGCGCGCGACATGGTCTACAACCTGATCAACTGCAGCAAGCCGGTGGTCTCGGCCATCAACGGCGCGGCGGTGGGCGCGGGGCTGGTGCTGGCGATCCTCGCCGACGTTTCCATCGCCGCCAAATCCGCGCGCCTGATCGACGGGCATACCAAGCTGGGCGTGGCCGCCGGCGACCATGCCGCGATCATCTGGCCGCTCTTATGCGGCATGGCCAAGGCCAAATATCATCTCTTGCTGTGCGAGCCCGTCAGCGGCGAGGAAGCCGAGCGCATCGGCCTCGTCTCGCTCGCGGTGCCGGACGAGGACCTGCAAAGCCGTGCGATGGAGGTCGCAGTGCGGCTGGCGGAAGGCGCGCCGAACGCCATTCGCTGGACCAAGTACGCGCTCAACAACTGGCTGCGCGCGGCCGGGCCGATCTTCGACGCCTCGCTCGGGATGGAATTCCTCGGCTTTACCGGGCCCGAGCTGCCGGAAGGCACCGCGGCGCTACGCGAGAAGCGCCCGCCCAGGTTTCCGCACGGCGGCGTCTGAGCTGCGCTCGCGCGCCTGCCCCACCGATGCGGCCGGCTGCGCCCGCTCAGCCGTTCCTGTGGGTCGCGCCTCCGTCCACGGTGACGACCGTTCCGCTGACATAGGACGCCCGCGCCGACACCAGAAAGGCAACGACCTCGGCGACCTCGTGCGGCTGCGCCATTCTTCCGAACGGAAGGTCGAGCTCACGCTCGACGTCGCGCCAGCGCTCGGCCGAGCCGAACTTGCTCTCGGCGATCTTGCGTAGCACGCTCTCGGCCCGGTCGGTCGCGGTGTAGCCCGGATTGACGCCGACCACCCGCACGCCGAAATCCGGCGACTGGCTGCCGAGCGAGCGGCTGAACGCCATCAAGGCCGCGTTCCCGGTCGCGCCGATGATGTAGCGCGAGAACAGCCGCTCGCCGGCATAGCCGATGATGTTGGCGATGACGCCGCGGCGCCGCGCCTTCATCTCATGGCA
Source organism: Xanthobacteraceae bacterium (assembly GCA_049579765.1). Taxonomy (GTDB): domain Bacteria; phylum Pseudomonadota; class Alphaproteobacteria; order Rhizobiales; family Xanthobacteraceae; genus VAZQ01. Next base: position 1,466 of record JBAUOM010000657.1, on the reverse strand, counting down.
GAGCGTCCGGCAGAGGTTGATGTAGCCGAACACCTTGAGGTCCCACGAGGCACGCCAGGTCTGGTCCGTGGTATCGCCGAGATCCCCCGCCGGATTCGAGCCGGCGTTATTGACCAGGATGTCCACCTCGGCGCAGGCGCGCGCGAGACGTTGCTGGTCCTCGACCCGGGAGAGATCGGCGGCATGGATGCGGACATCGACGGCAGGCGCGGCGTGCCGAAGCGCGTCGCGTGCCTGCTCGAGGGCGGCGAGGCCGCGACCGGCGATGTCGAGGTGGCAGCCTTCGGCCGCGAGCGAGCGCGCCACGGCGAGGCCGATGCCCTTGCTTGCTCCGGTGACCAGTGCGCGCTTTCCCTGCAGTCCCAAGTCCATCGGCGTCCTCCCTCGCGCGCTCCGGCGCGGCCGCGCATCAAATCCGCGAAGCACGGGAGGATCAATGGCCTGAGCGCGATGCCGGCCATGCGCGCGGTTCGCAACCGCCTGAAGCATATTCCCTTGCATAGAATCTCTCGATCGTCATTGCCGGGCTTGACCCGGCAATCCATCGTCTTGCGAAAAAGGATGGATGCGCGGGTCAAGCCCGCGCATGACGTGGGGAGGGTGACCCAAACTCATCGGGACAAGCGCTGGTATTCCGGATCAGTGCATCACCGTTCCGCCGTCGACCGCGATGGTTTGGCCGGTGACCAGTCGGCTGGCGTCGGAGACGAGCCAATGCACCGTGCCGACCAGGTCGGCTGGTGCCAGATTTCGCGCGATCGCCTGGTTCATCTTGATGGTGTCGAGCGCCTTGTCCGCTTTCTCGGCGAAGAATTCGCGCGTCCCCTCGGTCAGGACCGCGCTCGGCGCCACGGCATTCACGCGGATATCGTCGCGACCGAGCTCGCGCGCGAGGCCGCGGGTCAGGCCAATCACCGCGGCCTTGGACGTGGTGTAATGCAAGCCGTAGGGCATGCCGTAGGTGGCCGCCAGCGAGGCGATGTTGACGATGCTGCCGCCGCCGGCTCGGCGCAGCGCCGGGACGACGGCCTTGCAGCAGTTCCAGATGCCTTTGACGTTCACGGCCATGGCCGCGTCCCAGTCGGATTCGCTGATGGCGTCGAAACGGCCGCCCTTGAGGCCGCCGTAGAGCGCGGCATTGTTGACGAGCGCGTCGATGCGTCCGAAGGCGTCGAGCGCGGTCCGCGCCAGCTCCATGGCCGAGGCGGCGCTCGCGACGTCGAGCCCGGCGGAGACCGCCGTGCCCCGCTCGGCCCGGACCAGATCGAGCGTGCGCGAGCAGTCGCTGAGGTCGGCGGCGACGATGCGAGCCCCCAGGCCGCCGAGATAGCGCGCGTATTCCTGCCCGATGCCGCGCGCAGCGCCGGTGATGACGATGACCTTTCCGTCGACGTTCATGCTGTTCTCGACGCTCAGGGGGTTCTCCTCGGAGCGGGCGGGGCAGGGCGGGTTCGGATGCTGCCGCC
>JBAUOM010000656.1:0-5144 GCA_049579765.1 Xanthobacteraceae bacterium | reverse complement strand
AGGTTCGTGCCAGCACCCGCAGCCAGTTTCGAAAGCACAGCTTCTCGATCAGCGGCTCGCCGTAGCCGCGCGCGCGCATGATCTCCACCAGACTCTGCAGTCCGGCGGCGTTCGCGATCCCTGCCGGGATCCTGGCGCCGTCGAAGTCGGACCCGAAGCCGACCCCGTCCTCGCCGACATGCGCAAGAACATGCTCGAGGTGCTCGATCACCAGTTCGGTGGGTGTGTCCGCGTCGGCGCGGCCGTCGGCGCGCAGGAAGCTGGTGGCGAAGTTGACGCCGACGAGGCCGCCGCTTGCACCGATCGCGGCCAGTTGCTCATCGGTGAGGTTGCGCGAATGCGCGCTCAAGGCATGCGCGTTGGAATGCGTGGCGACGAGCGGCGCGTCGCTGATGGCGGCGACGTCCCAGAACCCGCGTTCGTTGAGGTGCGACAGGTCGATCAAGACCCGCAACCGGTTGCAGGCGCCGATCAGCGCCTTGCCGAGGTCGGTCAGACCGGGTCCCGTGTCGGGGGAGGAGGGACAGCGGAACGGCACCCCGTGCCCGAACGCGTTGGGGCGGCTCCAAACGGGTCCCAGCGAGCGAAGTCCCGCTTCGTGCAGCACGTCGAGGATCTCGAACTCCGGGTCGATGGCCTCCGCGCCTTCGATATGCAGGACGGGCGCCAGCACGTCGTCCTCGAGGCATTGTCGGATATCCTCGACGGTGCGGCAGACGCGAACGCGGCCCTGCGACTCCCGCCCGATCCGCAGCAGCAGCGACACCATGCTGAAGACCGCCCTTTGTGCCGGCGTCGACTCGACGGGCGGCAATGCCGGGGCGGCGCTGTCGGCGTTTTGAGGCGGCGTCTCGCCGCCGGGGCCGGTGGCCCCGTCGCGCGAAGGCACGAAGATCGCGAACAGCCCGCCGGCGAATCCTCCCGCGCGCGCCTTTGGAAGATCCAGCTGGCCCTTGGCCTCGCCTTCGAGGAACGCGCGCGGCGCGTCCGGGCCGCCGCGTCGGTAAAGGCGCAGCAGCACGTCGTTGTGGCCGTCGAAGATCGGCACGCGCGGCGATGTCATCGGGAACGCTCCGTTGCGGGACCTTCAGGCTGCGGCCATTGCCTGATTGCGGGCGCGGTGTACCATCGCTCCGCTGCGTTCTGCGGCAATCGAGGGTATCCGTTGGAATCGTACAGGCAGGATCACGATGAAAGCTGCTTTCATTGAACGCTATGGCGGGCCGGAAGTTCTCGAATACGGCGATCTGCCGGATCCGGTGGCCGGGCCGGGCGAGGTGGTTATCGACGTGGTCGCCGCCAGCGTCAACGGCGCCGATTGGAAAGTGCGCGTCGGCCAGTACAAGCAGGCGAAGTTTCCATTCGCGCTCGGCCGCGATTTCTCCGGCGTGGTCAGCGCCGTCGGCGAAGGCGTCGGGGATTTCAAGGTCGGCGATGCGGTCTTCGGCGTTTGCGAGGCCGGCCAGGAGGGCGCCTACGCCGAGAAGATCACGGTCAAGGCCGCCATCGTCGCCAGGAAGCCGGAAGCTCTCTCGCATGTCGACGCCGCCGCTTTGGCGCTCACCGGCCTCACCGCCTTGAGCGCCATCGAGGACACGTTGCAGCTCGAGCGCGGGGAGACGATCCTGATCCAGGGCGGCGCGGGCGGGGTCGCGAGCTTCGCCATCCAGCTCGCCAAGCATATCGGCGCCCGCGTCATCACCACCGCGAGCGCGGCCAACCACGCCTATCTGCGCGATCTCGGCGCCGATGAAATCATCGACTACAACGCCGTCGACTTCACCCAAGTCGTAGCGAACTGCGACGCCGTCTTCGACACCGTGGGCGGCGAGGTGGCGCAAAAGTCGTTCAAGGTGCTCAAGCCGGGCGGCCGCGCCGCCTTCATCGCCTCCGGCGCGCAGGCACCCAAGCCCGATCGCGACGACGTCACGGCGCTGCGGCCGCCGGTCGGACGTTCGCGCCGGCACCTCGAGCGCATCGCCGAGCTGTATCAGTCCGGCGCCGTGCGCGCGCCCGAGATCAAGCTCTACCGCCTGTCCGAGGCCGCCGACGCCCACCGCGTGAGCGAGGCGCGCCATTTCAGGGGCAAGCTCGTGTTCCAGGTGCGGCGAGACATGGTGCGCTGAGACCTGCGCATGTCGGAAAGCGCGCCATGAGTGACGACGCGGCCGCACAGATGCCCCCCATGGGGCCCATGCGGCCTGGGCCGGTGGGGCCAGGCAGCTTCCCGCAGCGCAAGGACGACGGCCTGTTCGGTCCCGGCAGCCTCACCTGGCGCGTCTACGCCGATCCTTCGGCGCCGCTCGGCCTGATGGCGGCCGTGCTGCTGCAGGCCCTCAATCCGCACATGATGCGGCTGTTCGATGCCGTGTCGAGCAACCGCAGCGACCCGCAGGGCCGCGCCGCCCGCACCAGTCAGTACATTCTCACCACCGTCTTTGCCGACAGCGCGCATGCGCGCGCCGCCGGTGCGATGGTTCGCCGCCAGCACGCGCACGCCACCTGGACCGACCCCACGACCGGCGAGGTGCTCGCGGCCGATACCCCGGCCTGGCTGGCGTGGACGCACAACACGCTCGTCTGGGGCGTGCTGCGCTCCTGCGATGTCTACGGTCCCGCGCTCGCGCCGGCCGAGCAGGACCGGCTGATTGCGGAGCAGTTCCGCCTGGCCGAGCTGGTCGGCCTCGAACCCGGCACGCTTCCTTCGACGCGTGGCGCGCTCGACGCCTACATCGACGGCCAGCGCGGCTGGCTCGCCATGACGCTTCCGGCGGCGGAGGCCACGACCTCGCTGCGCCGGCCGAAGCTCTGGGGAAATCCGCTCAAGGTCGTCCCCGGGCTGTTCCTGCAGGACGGCATCCTCGCGCTGCTGCCGGACTGGGGGCGCAAGCTCTACGGCATCGACGGCCGCGCCGTGAGCCTGCGCGTCGGGCGCAGCGTGACCGGCGGCATTCTCGCGGTCGCGCGCCGATCGAAGTCCTACAGCCAGGTCCTGAGCGAGACGCTGGCCGAGGCCGAGGCGCATCCCTACGCGCGGGCGAAGTAGCCGGCCGCAGCGGTAGGCGGGGCCATCGCCGATGCGGCGGCGGATGATTGCGCTTGCATGCGCTCGCCGCATTGCCCGCGCGCGCCGCAAAGGCCCTGCCGCATCAGGTTCCGGCTCGACCGGGCATGGAGCGCAGCGTAGCATGCGGTCAAACGCGAGAACGCGATCGCGAAAAGCGGGTCCCGGTTTTCGGAAAAATCATGCTCCAACGGTCGTGGGGCGAGGAGGCGACGCCATGAAGGTCTGCATGTTCCACCTGATGCCGTACCGGGACCTGCCGACCGATTTCGATCGCCACTACAAGTCGGCCTTCATCGATCCCCTGTGGTTCGACGTCGCCGATTCCGAGAAGGTCGGCCAATACTACAACGCCACCCTCGACGAGCTTCTGTTTGCGGCCAAGGTCGGCCTGCATGGGGTCTGCACCAACCAGCATCATCAGAACGTCTACGGCTTCATGGCCAATCCGAGCCTGATGGGCTCGGTGCTCGCGCGCCAGACCGAGGGCCAGGAGGTGGCGATCATCCAGCTCGGCTCGACGCTGCCCTCGACCACGCCGCCGACGCGCATCGCCGAGGAATATGCCATGCTCGACTGCATCAGCGGCGGGCGGCTGGTCGCGGGCTTTCCCACCGGGCTGCCGACCGACGCCACCCTCTCCAACGGCGTCGTCCCGGTCGAGCAGCGCGAACGCTTCCGCGAGGCGCTCGCGCTCGTCACCAAGGCATGGTCGGCGAAGGAGATCTTCGCCTGGAACGGCAGGCACTACCAGCTCGGCATGGTGAATCTCTGGCCGCGGCCGATCCAGCAGCCGCATCCGCCGATCTGGATTCCCGGCTCCGGCATCTCCTCCACCGCCGACTATGTGGTCGGCCTCGACCACTGCTTCTGTCACCTCAGCTATTACGGCGCCAAGAACGCCGCGCAGGTCGGCGACCGCTACTGGGAGCTGGTGGCGCGCAAGGGCCGCGACGACAATCCCTACCGCTTCAGCTTCCTGCAGCTCATCGGCGTGGCCGAGACCGATGCCGAGGCCGAGGATCGCTACGCCGCGCACGCCGAGTATTTCTTCCACAAGCTGCTCTACACGCCGTCCTATTACCAGGCGATCCCGGGCTGCCTCGAATACCCCGCGCTGGTGCAGGCGCTGGAGCACAATCCGCGCGCGGCGGTCAAGCTGCGTGAGCTCAAGGCCAAGGACTTCTACGAGCGCGGCTTCGTGATCGTGGGCAGCCCCAGGACCGTGCGCGAGCAGCTCATGGAGGGCGTGAAGCGGCTGCGCATCGGCCACCTGCTTGCGCTCCTGCATTTCGGATCGATGCCGACCGAGCTGTGCAAAATGAATATCGAATTGTTCGCGCGCTCGGTGCTGCCGTATCTCGAGGACCTCTGGGACGACGAATACGAGGACCGTTGGTGGCCCGATCGGCTGCGGGCGAAGCGTCCGCTCGCTTCCGTCGCCGCGGCATCCTGAGCAGGGCGGAGCGAAACCGATGGCCGCTCCCGAGGTGCGCCGGCTCCGGCTCTGGCAGGGCCGGGTCGAGACCGAGGTCGAGATCGCCGGCCGCGGGCCGCCGCTCGTCTACCTGCACGGGCCTTGGGGGCTCGGCCCCGATCGCGACTTCGTCGCACGGCTCGCGGGCGCCAACACGGTCTACGCGCCCAAGCATCCCGGCACCAGCCGCGGCGACCCCGAGGCGGTGCATGCGCTCGACAGCTGGCTCGATCTCGTCGTCTATTACGGCGAGCTGTTCGAGCGCCTCGAGCTGGCGCGTGATCCCGAAAAGTGGGAACCGGTTTTCGGACAAGATCACGCGGAAAACAAAAACTTGAAGCCCGTCCTCGTCGGCCATTCCTTCGGCGCGCTCGTCGCCGCCGAAGTGGCGGCGGCGGCGCCGGGGTCGGTCGGCCGGCTCGTCCTGATCGATCCGGTGGGGCTGTGGCGCGACGACCTTCCGGTCAAGAACTGGATGGTGCTGAGCGAGGTCGAGCGCGCGCCGTCGCTGTTCGCCGATCCCGAAGGCGCGGCGGCGCGGCGCTTCTTCGCCGCCCCCGAGGATGCGGCCGAGCGCGTGGACGTGCTCGCGCAGGCGATCTG
>JBAUOM010000655.1:0-1526 GCA_049579765.1 Xanthobacteraceae bacterium | reverse complement strand
ACCTTCCGCGGCGTCGCGCGCTCGCTGCGAATTTACTACGGCAACCGCGCGGCCCGCCCGGACATGGCGCGTCTTTACGGCCAATTCGCGCGGCCGGGGGATCTCGTCTTCGATATCGGAGCGCATGTCGGCGACCGCATTGCGGTCTTCCGCCGGTTGGGCGCCCGGGTGGTGGCGGTCGAGCCGCAGCCCGCGCTGGTCAGGACGTTGAAGCTCATCTATGGCCGCGACCGCGCCGTGGCGATCGAGCCGGTTGCGGTCGGCCGCGGATCGGGAATGCTGGAATTGAGCCTCAACGTCGACAACCCCACGGTGTCGACCGCGTCCGACGCATTCCGCAGGGCCGCCGCCGGAGCGCCGGGCTGGGAGGGTCAGGCCTGGACCAGAACCATCCGTGTGCCGGCCACGACGCTCGACGCGCTTGTCGCGCGATACGGGGTTCCCGCCTTCATCAAGATCGACGTCGAGGGTTTCGAAGCGGAGGCATTGGCCGGCTTGACGCGGCCCTCGCCGGCGCTGTCGTTCGAATTCACCACCATCCAACGCGGCGTGGCGGCGGCCTGCATCGAGCGCTGCGCGCGGCTGGGCTATGCCCGCTATAACGCCATGCTCGGCGAGAGCCATGCGCTCGTCCATGTCGACTGGGTGAGCGCGGAGGAGATCGCGGCCTGGCTTCACGCCCTGCCGCAGAGCGCCAATTCCGGCGACATCTACGCGCTGCTGCCCTGACGGCACGCGCTCGTCCAGGTCCGCTGCGCAACGCCCGTTCGAAGGTCAAATGCGTTTTCGTCGACCCATCGGCACCGCGTCCGGCGACCTGCTCGGCCATCCGCCCGGGCTTGCGGTCCTGTTCGCGACCGAAAGCTGGGAGCGCTTCTCCTATTTCGGCAATGCCGCGCTCGTCGTCCTCTACATGGTCAAATATCTGCTCGATCCCGGCCGGATCGAGGCCGTGCTCGGCTTCGAGGCGGTCAAGGCCGCGCTCGAATTTCTGTTCGGGCGATTGGAGGCGCAGCCCCTCGCCTCGCAGCTGTTCGGCTTCTACACCGGCCTGGCCTATTTCGCGCCGGTGCTGGGCGGACTGATCGCCGACCGCCTGATCGGCCAGCGGCGCACGGTCATCGCCGGTGGTGTGCTCATGGCGATCGGTCATTTCATGATGACCTTCGAAGCCCTGTTTCTGGTCGCGCTTTCGATGCTGATCCTCGGGATCGGAGCATTCAAGCCGAACATCTCGACCCAGGTCGGCGCGCTCTACCCCCCGGGGGACGAGCGGCGCGACCGCGCCTATTCGATCTTCTACCTCGGCATCAATATCGGGGCGTTCCTGGCGCCGCTCGTCTGCGGCACGCTCGCCGTGCAATACGGCTGGCACTACGGCTTTGCGGCCGCTGGGGTCGGGATGCTGGTCAGCCTCGGCATCTACCTCGGCGGCCGCCGCACGCTGCCGGCGGATGCGTTGTCGCGCCGCGGTGCGGTCGCGCGCGAGAACAAGCCGCTGGCGGCGAGCGAGCGCCGTGCCGTGC
>JBAUOM010000654.1:0-5715 GCA_049579765.1 Xanthobacteraceae bacterium | reverse complement strand
CGCGCGCCACGACACGGGGGACGGAGGTATAGCCCCCGTCGACGTCGGTGTCGATGTCGCAGCGCTCGGCGGCGATCGCGCCCGCGATCGCGACCGCCGAGGTGTCCGATCCGCCCCGCCCCAGCGTCGTGACGCGACCGGTCTCCTTGTGGACGCCCTGGAAGCCGGCGATCACTGCCACTTCGTGGCGCTCGTTGAAGCGCTTGAGCAGCTCGCCGCCGTTGACCTCGAGGATGCGCGCCGCGGCGTGGGCGTTCGAGGTAACGATCGGCAGTTGCCAGCCTTGCCAGGAGCGGGCGTTGACTCCCATTCCCTCCAGCACGATGGCGAGAAGGCCGGAGGTCACCTGCTCGCCCGACGACACCACGGCGTCGTATTCGCGGGCGTCGTGCAGCGCGGCGGCCTCGCGGCACCAAGCCACGAGTTGATTGGTCGCCCCGGCCATGGCGGAGACGACCACCGCCACCTCATGGCCGGCGTCGACCTCGCGCTTGACGTGGCGCGCGACATTGCGGATGTGCTCGATGTCGGCGACCGAGGTACCGCCGAACTTCATCACCAGGCGGGCCATGGCGGGCTTGCGCAGCTCTCCGACGCGATCTAGAGGCGCGCGATCCGCTTTACGGCAAGCCCCCGCGCGAAAAGGCGCGTATACATAGCGGCGAGGCCGGGGGGCCGCAACCGCGCGTTTGGAGGGCCGATGGCAAGCAGGACGGAACCGGGGCGCGCGTCGACCGTCGACGACGCGGAGGTCGCGCGCTTCTCGGCGGTCGCGGCCGACTGGTGGGATCCCCGCGGCAAGATGGCCGTGCTGCACAAGTTCAACCCGGTGCGGCTCGGCTTCATCAAGGCGGCCGTGTGCGGTCATTTCGCCCGCGACGCCAAGCGGCTCGACGCGCTTTCCGGCCTGCGCATGCTCGACATCGGCTGCGGCGGCGGCATTTTGAGCGAGCCGCTGGCGCGGCTCGGGGCGGCGGTCGTGGGCGCCGATCCCTCGCAGACCAACATTGCGGCGGCGCAACTGCACGCCCTCGATGCCGGGGTGACCGTGGACTACCGCGCGACCACGGCCGAGGCGCTCGCGGACGCCGGCGAACGCTTCGACGCGGTGCTCGCAATGGAGGTCGTCGAGCACGTCGCCGATCTCAACCTCTTCGTCCGGCGCTGCGCGGAGATGGTCAAGCCCGGTGGTCTCATGATCGCGGCGACGCTCAATCGCACGCTGAAGAGCTTTGCATTGGCGATCGTCGGTGCCGAGTACGTGCTGCGCTGGCTACCGCGCGGCACCCATCGATGGGACAAGTTCGTCACGCCCAACGAGCTCGAGGCGACGCTGGAGCGCCACGGCCTCGCGGTCGTCGACGAGACCGGGGTGATCTACGATCTCCTCGCCGATCGCTGGCAGCTTTCGACCGACATGGACGTGAACTACATGGTGGTCGCCGAGCGCGCTCGCTCCTGAGCCCGGCTCGCACCCTTTCGCACAGAGGCCCAGTCGCGTGATCCTCGAACTCGTACTGTTCAAGTCGCCTCCCGGCATGGACCGGGCCGCGGTGCTGGAGGATGCCAAGCACACGATCCCGCGCTGGCGGGCCAACGCCGATCTGCTGCGCAAGCACTACATCCTGAGTGACGATGGTCATGGCGGTGGTGTCTACATCTGGCCCTCGAAGGAGGCGGCGCAGAACGGACACGACGCGGCGTGGCGGGAAGGCGTGCGCAAACGCACTGGCGCCGACCCGGTCATCCGCTACTTCGACCTGCTGATGCTCGTGGACAACGAGAACGGCAGCGTCACGGAGTGGACCGAGAGCGGCGAAGCGCGCCGGGTTCCGTAGCGGGGCGCGTCGGGGCGGCAGGTCGGATGTTCGAACCCTGGTGGCTCTGGGCGCTGTTCACGGTCATCGCCGCGGCTGCGCAGACCGTGCGCAATGCCACGCAACGCGAGCTCACCGCCAAGCTCGGGACCGTGGGCGCGACCCATGTGCGCTTCCTGTTCGGCCTTCCCTTTGCGCTGGTCTTCCTCTGCGCCGTGATGGTCGCGCTCGGGCAGGCCTTGCCGCGGCCGCCACCGATCTATTGGCCGTGGGTGGTCGGCGGCGCGCTCACCCAGATCGCCGCCACCGCGTTGATGCTCGCCGCCATGAGCGACCGCTCCTTCGTGGTGGTCTATGCCTATATCAAGACCGAGCCGGTGCAGGCGGCGCTGTTCGGTCTCGTTTTTCTCGGCGACGTGGTGACGCCCTTGACGGCGGCGGCGATCCTGATCGCCACCACCGGTGTCGTCGCCATGGCGCTCAAGCCGGGCACTACCTCGGACCTGAGGGCGACGCTGCTGGGGCTCGCTTCCGGCGCCATGTTCGCGCTCTCCGCGGTCGGCTACCGCGGGGCTATCCTGAGCCTCGCCCTGCCCGGCTATGTCATGGCCGCCACTTTTACCCTCGCCATCGGCCTCGTGCTGCAATCGCTTCTGCTTTCGCTCTATCTCTGGCTGCGCAATCCCGACGTGCTGGCCGCGATCGCGCGCGCGTGGCGGCCGTCGCTGTTCGCGGGTTTCATGGGCGCGCTCGCCTCCCAGTTCTGGTTTCTCGCCTTCGCGCTCGCCACCGCTGCAAGCGTGCGCACGCTCGCTTTGGTCGAGGTGCTGTTCGCGCAGGCGATCTCGCGGTTCGCGTTCAAGCAGGCGACGACGCCGCGCGAAGCCCTCGGTATCGCGTTGATCGTCGTCGGCGTCGTGCTACTGCTGTGGAGCAGTTGAATGGCACCGAAGCGCTGCAAGCGCTGATCGGGATCAAGATCGCGCAGCACCCTCAATTGCGCTCGTCGGGCAGCACCGGCAGCGGGTGGAACTCGATCCCTTCCTCGTGCAATTCGTTGGCTTGCTCGGGGGAGGCTTCGCCGTAGATCGAGCGGTGCTCGATCTCGCCGTAGTGCATTTTTCGCGCTTCTTCGGGAAACCGCCGGCCGACATAGTCCGCGTTCTTGACCAGGTGCTCGCGCAATTCCTTCAGCTTGCTGCGGAACTCGCGCTCCTGCGGCGACAGCATGGCGACCGGGCCGGGCCCCGCTGCGGCCTGCGGCTGCGCCGGCGAGGCTGGCTCCGGTGCAGGCGTGGCGCCGCGCCTTTTCGCTCCCGACACTCGTGGCGCCATGATCGTCTTCTCGACCTTGGCGGAATTGCACAGCGGGCAGGTCAGGAGGCCGCGCTTGACTTGCTTGTCGTAGGCGGCGGAGCTCTGGAACCAGCTCTCGAATGCATGCCCGTTGTCGCAGGCGAGCGCGTAGCGGATCATGTCGGACCCCGCACGACATGGAGATGGGCAGGCTCCGCCATCGGCCCGGTGACCTCGAACCGACGGCCGTGCTGCAGCGACGGGATTTTTGCGCGCGCCGCCGTGACCTCGGCGGGATCGATGCGTGCCAGGATCACCCCTGGCTCGGTGCCGCCTTCGGCCAGGATGCGGCCCCAGGGATCGACCACGAGGGAATGACCGAACGTTTCCCGCCCGTTCTCGTGCGCGCCGCCCTGGGCAGCCGCCAGCACGAAGGCGCCGTTCTCGATCGCGCGCGCGCGGTTGAGCACGTGCCAGTGCGCCTCGCCGGTCTGCTTCGTGAACGCCGAGGGGATGGCCAGAAACGAGCAGCCGGCCTCGGCCAGCGCGCGATAGAGCGCGGGAAAGCGCAGGTCGTAGCAGACCGTGAGTCCGAGCCGGCCCCACGGCAGGTCGGCGGTGACGGCGACGTCACCGGGACGGTAGCTGCGCGATTCGCGATAGCTCTCGCCGTTGTTGAGATCGACGTCGAACATGTGAATCTTGTCGTAGCGCGCGACGATGTCGCCCTTGCCGTCGATCAAGAACGAGCGGTTCGCGGCCTTTTCGGGCGAGAGCTTGATCGCCAAAGAGCCGACATGCAGAAAAATGTGGAGCTTGCGCGCAAGCTCGCGGAAGGCCGCCAGCGTGGCGTCGCTTTCCTCGACCACGATGGTCGCGAACAGGCGCTCGCGCTTGACCTCCAGGATATTGGTCATCTCGGGCGTCAGCACGTAGTCGGCGCCGCCGTCCCTTGCTTCGCCGATCAGCCGGATTGCCGCATCGAGGTTGGCTTGCGGCGACAGCCCGGAGCGCATCTGCACGAGGCCCGCGGTGAAGGTCGCAGCCCTGCCAGTACTCATGCCGACGGCCTCTCGTTGGCGCGCGCGTCCGTATCGTCGCCGCCGAGCAAGGGGTCGAGCTTGCCGACGCGGTCGAGCGCATGGAGATCGTCGTAGCCGCCCACATGGGTCGAGTCGATGAAAATCTGCGGCACGGTCATGCGCCCGCCCGCGCGCGCCACCATGTCGCTTCGCCCTTGCGGATCGCCGCTGACGTCGATCTCCTTGAACGTAACCCCCTTGCGCGACAGCAACCGCTTGGCGGCGTGGCAATAGGGGCAAAAACGGGTGGTGTAGATGTCGATTTGCGGCATGGTGAATCGTGCGCTCTGACCGAACCATTTATATGGGAGCGCGCATCGCCGTCACAACCCGGGCGAAGGCGAGCACGTCGACGGACGCGGCGCCGGCCCGCAACAATGCACGGGCGCAGGCGTCGACGGTTGCGCCCGACGTGAGGACGTCGTCGACGAGCAGGAGTTTTCGTCCCGCCACCTCGGCCTTGCCCTCGGGCGGCACGCGGAAGGCGCCCTGGACGTTGTGCGCGCGCTCGGCCTTGGAGAGACCGACCTGGTGCGGGGTGGCCTTGACGCGCTTGAGCGCGCCATGCGCCACCACCCGGCCGTTCGCCTTGGCGATGACCTCGGCCAGCAGTGCCGACTGGTTGAAGCGCCGCGCCCATTGCCGGCGCCAGTGCAGCGGCACCGGCACGAGCGCGTCCGCGTCCGCGATCAGCCCGCGGCCGGCATTTGCCATCCAACGTGCCATGAGCGGAGCAAGCTCGAGCCGGTCGCCGTATTTCAAGGCGTGCACGAGCTTGCGCGCGATATCGTCGTAACGCACCGCCGCCCGCGCGCGGTTGTAGGCGGGCGGATCGGCGATCGCTTCCAGCGACAACAGGCCGGGCCCGCCGTCGAACGGAAACGGAATGCCGAGACGCTCGCAATAGGGCGGCGCGATGAACGAGAGCTTGGACCAGCAAGCCGGGCACAGACCCGGGCCCTCGACCGGCTCGCGGCAGATGGCGCAAAGCCGCGGCAGCGCGACGTCGACGAGGAGTCCGAGTGTGGCGCGCAATGCTGCGCCCAGGCGCGCAAACCGCCCTGCCGGAATCCCGCCGGCCTTGGTCTCCCCATGCATGCAGGAACGGTAGCGCGGCGGAGCACCGACCTCAACCATTCGCCCAGCGACCAGGATCGCGGTACAAGCGTCTCGCGTCGAGGACGCCGCAATGCCTTCGCATCCGCTCATCTTCGACCGGCACCTGCTGCACGCGCGCCGGGCGCGGGCGGCGGCGCTCGGGCCCTCGACGTTCCTGATCGACCGGGTGGGACAGGACCTGGCCGATCGCCTGGCCACGGTGCTGCGCCGTTTCGAGTGTGCCGTCGATCTCGGCACGCCGACCGACGCCGCGCGGCGGGCGCTCGCCGCAAGCGGAAAGGTCGGCACCATCATCGCCGCCGATGCGCTGGCCGGCGCCGCCTTCCTCTCTCGCCCGCCGGCCAGGCAAGTCGACGCCGGGGAAGCGGAGAAGGCCGCCGCCACGTCAGCCGACCGCGCGC
>JBAUOM010000653.1:0-3505 GCA_049579765.1 Xanthobacteraceae bacterium | reverse complement strand
TCGCAAGGCCGCCGGTCATCGCGCCGATGACCAGGCCGAAGTTGAGCACCAGCGGCACGACATGGGTCGCGAACGGGAGCCAGCGCGCGGCGCCGCGCGGCCCTTCCTCCACCTGTTGCTCCTGCGGCGCCAGCTCCGGGTCGATCGCGGCGCGCGCGACGATGTAGCCCACATACATCACGCTCAGCAGCAGGCCCGGGACGATGCCGGCGATCAGCAGCCCGGCGATCGAGATGCCGGCGAGGCTGCCGAGCAGCACCGTGAGCGCCGACGGCGGGATCAGCATGTCGACACCGCCGATCCCCATGATCGGGCCCATCGCCATGCGCGGGTCGTAGCCGCGCGCCAGCATCGTCGGCAGCATCAGGCTGCCGAGCAGCGCGGTGGTGGCGATGGTCGAGCCGGAGATCGCCGAGAACACCGTGCCGGCGACGATGGCGATGACGGAGAGCCGGCCGGGGACGCGGCGGATCAGCAACGCGAACGCATCGATCGCCTTGAGCGCCACGCCGGTATGGAACAGCACCTCGCCCATCAGTACGAAGAACGGAATCGGGGTCAGCGAAAAGCTGGTGATCGATTGCACCGCGTTGCGCGCGAGCTGGGCGAGGCCCGGCTCGCCGCCGAGGAAGACGAACGCTCCGACCACGTTGAGCGCGAGGAACGCGAAGGCGACCGGGAGGCCGAGCGCCATCGCGGCGACCAAGCCTCCGAACAGCAGCAAGCTGCCCTCGATCCAGCTCATTCAGCCCACCGACGTCGCCTCGATGCGGCGACCCCGCCCGCCCTTGCGCAGGCGGTCGAAACGAAACACGAACTCGACGGCCAGCAACACGAACGTCGCCGGCAGCAAGGCCAGCAGCCACCATTCCGGAAAGACCAGGTTCTTGATCGTGATTGCGCCGAGCCGCCAGCTGTCTGCCGCCACGGCGAGGCCGTAGCGGACGAGCACGATGCTCACGGCGAAGCCGACGACGTCGCCCGCTGCCTCCATCAGCCCGGCGACACGCGCGGGCACGAAAGTCAGGACGATGTCGAGCCGCACGTGCTGGCCGCGGCGGAGAAGCCACGGCGCCGTCAGCAGGGTCATGACGTAGAGCGCGTATTCGGAGACCTCGTTGGCCCAGACGATGCCGGCGCCGACGCTGTTGCGCAGCGCCACGTCGGCGGTGACGGTCGCCACCATGGCGAAAAGGATCAGCGCCGCCACGACCGCGAGCGCATCGAAGACCCGGCCGAAGACGGCGGAGAGGCGGGTCATGGTCGCCCCCTGATCCTCATTGCCGGCCTCGAGCACGCGCTATAACGCGCGACGGTGCCACAAAGGACGGACACGGGATACTGGATCATCCGCTCACGCGGATGATGACAGCCATCGAAATGCCTGCAGGCGAGCCCTCAATTCCCCGCCAGCTGGCGCAGCTTGGGGCCGCTGTCCGGCGCACGCCTGATCACGGATTGCCACGCCACGTCGTAGGCGCGGTCGAGGAAGGCTTTCGAGGCGGCCGGGCCGAAGTCGAGCGCCTGGATGCCGGCGGCGGCTTGGCGCTCGCGTTCGGCCTTGATGGCCGCGTCCTTCTCGCTGTCGAGCGCTTCGAGCCACAGCGCCGCGTCGCTGAGCACCTTGCGCTGCGCGTCGCTGAGCCCCTTCCAGGCATCGAGATTGACCAGCACGTTGACCTCGACGCTGTAGAACGGCGGCTCCATGCGGAACTTGGTCACCTTGTCCCAGCCGAGATCGAAAATGCCCGTGATCGGCCAGCCGTAGCCGTCGACCACGCCGCGCTCGAGCGCGGTATAGACCTCGCCCGGCGCGGTGGTGATCGGCGTGCCGCCGAGCGCCTCGACCACGTCCTTGTAGACCGGCGTCACCCGGATCTTGAGGCCGGAAAAGTCGATCTTGTCGATCTTCTTGTTGAGATAGATGTGGAATGGGACGTTGTGGAACTGCCGCGCGAGGTACTGCGAATTAAGCTTCTGGTTGTGCAACTGGTTGATATAGTCCCAGGTGCCGTTCTTGCGCTGCTCGCTCATCGGCTTGCCGTTGAGCTTGAAGCCGTCGGCCTCGGGCATCAGGTTGGTGTAGAACGCGCCGGTCACGTTGGCGATGTCGACTACGCGCGTGCGCACGGCATTGCCGACTTCGAACGGCGGCACGGCCCGCGGCCCGCCGATATAGTTGATCCTGATCACGCCTTTCCCGTCGGTGTTCACCTTCTCGACGAAGCGCTCGAAATGCTTCGAGAATTCGGTGCCCTCGGCAAAGGACGAGACGGCGCGCAGGGTGATTTCCTGCGCCTGCGCCGTCGATATCGCCGCGATCGCGGCCAAGCCTGCGATGAAGGTCGAATGCATGTTCCCCTCTCCGGAATGAACAGAGAGCCTGTTGGTGATGAGTTGTTTCAAATATAATCGCGGCGGCGTGCGGCTGAGTCAATTGCGCGACGGCGCTGCAAGAGGACGCACGCAGAGGGCACAAAGGGAGGCGTAGGGACGACGGATGGCGGAACGCTCGTTCAAAAGCGAGGTGGCGAAGCTGCGGCTCGGTGCGGGAGACGAATTCCGCGGCGAAGGCATTCTCGCCGTCACCAAGGCGCTGCTGCAATCGGGGGTCTCCTACGTGTCCGGCTATCAGGGCGCGCCGATCTCGCATCTGGTCGATGTGCTCGCCGATGCGCAGGACGTGCTGCAGGAGCTCGGCGTGCGCTTCGAGGCGAGCGCGAACGAGGCCGCGGCTGCCGCCGCGCTCGCCGCCTCGATCAACTATCCGCTGCGCGGCGCCGCGACCTTCAAGGCGACGGTGGGCACCAACGTCGCCTCCGACGCGCTCGCCAATCTCGCCTCCAGCGGGGTGACCGGCGGCGCGCTCATCATCGTCGGCGAGGACTACGGCGAAGGCTCCTCGATCATGCAGGAGCGCAGCCACGCCTTCGCCATGAAGTCGCAGATCTGGCTGCTCGACCCGCGCCCGAACCTGCCGTCGATCGTGCGGGCGGTGGAGAAGGGCTTCGAGCTGTCGGAGGCGTCCAATACGCCGGTGATGCTGGAGCTGCGCATCCGCGCCTGCCACGTCTACGGCAGCTTCACCGCCCGCGACAACGTGCGCCCCGCCTTCTCGCTCGCCGACGCGCGGGCGCATCCCGTGCGCGACGTCAACCGTATCGTGCTGCCGCCGGCGAGCTACCTGCAGGAGAAGGACAAGATCGAGAAGCGCTGGCCGGCCGCCGTGCGCTTCGTCGCGCAGCACAAGCTCAACGAGTTCTTCGACGGCGACGCCGACGACATCGGCATCGTCATGCAGGGCGGCATGTACAACACGGCGTTGCGCGCGCTCGAGATCCTCGGGCTCGCCGACGTTTTCGGCGACAGCCGCATTCCGCTCTACGTGCTCAACGTCACCTATCCACTGATCGACGCCGAGCTCGTACGCTTCTGCGCGGGGAAGAAAGCGGTCCTGATCATCGAGGAAGGACAGCCGGAATTCATCGAGCAGGCGGTCAACACC
>JBAUOM010000652.1:0-8049 GCA_049579765.1 Xanthobacteraceae bacterium | reverse complement strand
GCGCTGGCGGCCGCCGCCGCCGCCAACGTCAGGAAGGTGCGTCGCTGCATATTCTTTGGTCCTTTGTCGGCCCGTGCGGCTGCAAGCTGGGCCGCTCGCACCTGCCGTTGCCTCGCCGCAAGCTCCGCTTCCGGCATGGCCGCGCCGGCCGAGGTTATGATGCGCCATGCCGGCGCGGCAACACGCAAAGCCATGCCCGCGGCGTCGCAGTCTGCGGGCTCGGCTCATCCCCGGTCTTTTTGCGACGAGCGACCTTGGGCAAGATCGTCGAGCCGCTCCGCCAACCGGTCGAGCTCCCACTCCCGAGCGAGCGCCGCCGCCTTGTCCCAGGTGGGCGTCTGGTCGGGCAGTTTCGGCAGCGGTGCGCAGGCATCCATGGTCGCAATCCGGCGGTAGAGGCGCAGTTCGTCGGCTTGGGTAGGGAACCGCCCCGCGTCGAGAATATCCTCGAGCGTGGCATACTTGCGCAGCAGGGCCGCCGCCCCCTGCGGCCCGATGCCTTTGGCGCCCGGCAGCTTGTCCGACGGGTCGCCGCGCAGCGCGATGAAGTCGGGGACCTGCCTCGGGTCGACGCCGTAGCGCTCGCGCACCTGCTGCGGGCCGATCCGGGCCATCACGCCCGCTTTCACCGGATGGACGATCGTGGTGGACGGCGAGGCGAGCTGAAAGGTGTCGCGATCACCGCTCGCCACGACCGCGGTTCCGCCCCGCCGCTCCTCCGCGGCGACCGCGGCGGCGAGGAAGTCGTCGGCCTCGTAGCCCGCCGCCTTGCCGTTTGCGAACCCGCACGCCGCCACGAACAGGGGCAGCAGGGCGAGTTGCTCGAGCAGCGCGTCGTCGAAATGGCGGCCGCTCTGGTAGGCCGGGAACGCCTTGTGACGGTAGGTCGGACTGTCCAGCGTATCCCAGCCCACGACCACCGCGCGCGGCTGTTCGTCCTCGTAGAGCCGGAGGAGAAAATTCGCGAAGCCGAGGATCGCGCCCCCCGGTCTGCCGCCCCGCGATTGGATCGTCTTCGGCAGCCCGTGATAGGCTCGGTGCGCAAACGAATCCCCGTCCACGACGAGCAGGGGACGGCGCACGGTGCCCCGCGAGGGACGCTGGTGCTTTGCGCGCGTTGCCGCCATGCCGCTCTCTGATCTATTCGCGCCCGCCGCGGCCCGGCGATGCTGCAAGGGGGAGCTTGACGACGCAAGTATTCGGGTCGTCCGGGTCGGACGCGACCTCGAAGCCGAGCTTCCTGCACATGGCGAGCATCGCGGTGTTTTCGCGCAGCACCTGGCCCTCGATGGTCTTGAGCCCTTCGGCGCGGGCATATTCGATGATCATCTGCATGAGGAGATAACCGAGGCCGCGCCCCTTGAGATCGGATCGGACGAGGACCGCGTACTCGCCGTTCTCGTAGTTGGCGTCGGCGTGCAGGCGGACCACGCCCAGCAGATGGCCCGACGCTTCCTCGATGGCGACGAACGCCATGGCGCGGCCATAGTCGATCTGGGTCAGGCGGGCGACGAAGCTGTGGCCGAATTCCTTCACCGGCGCGAAGAAACGCAGGCGCAGATCCTGCGGCGTGACCGCGGCGAAGAACGGCCCGTAGAGCGGCTCGTCCTCCGGCCGCACCGGACGCACGAGCAGCTTCGTTCCGTCGCGCAACGCCGTGCGTCGCTCCCATTCCTTGGGATAAGGCCTGATGGCGAAACGGGGATGGCCCGCCGGGCCGGGGCGCGGCCGCTCGAGCGGCGCCACCGCCACGCGGGCATCGACGGCCATGAGGCCGTTCTGATCGGCCAATAGCGGGTTGAGATCGAGCTCGCGCAGCTGCGGCAGGTCGGCGGCGAGCTGCGCGAGCTTGACCAGAACGAGCGCGACGGCATCGATGTCGGCGGCCGGCACATCGCGGTAGGCCTTGAGCACGCGCGACACGCGCGTGCGCGCGATCAGGCCGTGGGCGAGCTCGAGGTCGAGCGGGGGCAGCGCCAGCGCCTTGTCGCCGATGACCTCGACCGCGGTGCCGCCGCGGCCGAACACGATGACCGGCCCGAAGGTGGGATCGTCCGCGATCCCGGCGATCAATTCGCGCGCTTTCGGGCGCACCACCATCGGATGCAGCGTCACGCCGGTGATGCGGGCATCGGGCCTGGCGGCGCGCGCCCGCGCCAGAATGTCGGCGACCGCCTCGCGCACCGCGCGTTCGCTGGTGAGATTGAGCCGCACGCCGCCGACCTCGGACTTGTGCACGATATCGGGCGAGAGGATCTTGGCCACGACACCCGAGCCTGCCGCTAGGAACGGTGCCGCGGCGGCGGCGGCTTCGTCGGGGCTGCGTGCGAGCAGCGCGGGCGTGACCGGAATGGAATAGGCCGCGAGCAGCCGCGTGACCTCGATCGGATCGAGCCAGGTGCGCCCGCTCTGCACTACATTTTCGACCACCGCGCGGGCGGCGGCGACGTCGGGCTTGAAATCCTGCGGCAGGCTCGGCGGCGTCGCCATCAACGCCTCCAGCGCTTCCCGGTAGTGCACCAAGTGCATAAAGCCCCGTACCGCGTCGGATTCGGTGGCATAGCTCGGAATGCCGGCGGCTTCGAAGATCGGCGTGACGGCGGCGCTCGATCCGACCCACACGGCAAAAATGGGTTTCGGCCGGATGAAGCTGTTGCGGTGCGTCTGTGCGGCCGCCGCCACGGATCTTGCGGCGAGCTCCGAGGACGCGAGCGCGGTCGGGACATTCATCACCAGGATGGCGTCGTTCTCGGTGTCCTCGATCAAGCCCTCGAGCGCGGCGACGTAGCGGGCCGCATCGGCGTCGCCGGCGATGTCGACGGGATTCGCGCGCGACCAGATCGGCGGCAGCGCCGCGTCGAGCTTGCTCATCGTCTGTGCGGAAATGCTGGCGAGCGTCCCGCTGAGATCGGCGAGCCGATCGACGGCGAGCACCCCGATGCCCCCGCCATTGGTGAGGATCGCAAGTCGCTTGCCCGGAAACGGCCGCACCCGCCCGAGCGTCTCCGCCGCGGCGAACAGCTCGTCGAGGTCGAGCACCCGCAGCAGGCCGGCGCGGCGGAACGCGGCGTCGTAGACCGCGTCCGAGCCGGCGAGCGCGCCGGTATGCGTCTGCGCCGCCTTGGCGCCTTGCGCGTGGCGGCCGGACTTGACCACCACGACCGGCTTGATGCGCGCGGCGGCGCGTGCCGCCGACATGAACTTGCGCGCGTTGGTGATCGATTCGACGTAGAGCAGGATCGCGCGGGTCGTGCCGTCGAGCGCGAAGAAATCGAGAAGGTCGGCGAAATCGACATCGACCGTGTCGCCCACCGAGACCGCCGCCGAGAATCCGATGTCGTGCGCCACCGACCATTCGACCAGGCCCGCGGCGATGGCGCCGGATTGCGAGACGAGGGCGAGATCGCCCGCGGGCGGCATGCGGGCGGTGAAGCTGGCGTTGAGCTTGGCGCGCGACGACAGCACGCCGATGCAGTTCGGGCCGACCAGCCTGAGCCCGGTCGCGCGCGCAGCCTGCTCGCAGGCGTCGGCGAGCGAGCCCTCGCCGTGGCCGAGGCCGGCGGTGATGATGATGGCGGTGGCTGCGCCTTTTTCGCCCGCCGCGGTCACGATCCCGGGGACCGAGGCAGGCGGCGTCGCGATCACCACCAAATCGGGGGCCGGCGGCAGCTCCGCGATGGTCTTGACCGCCTTGATGCCCTCGATCTCGCCATAGTGCGGGTTGACGAGGTGGATTGATCCCTCGAACCCCGCCTCGCGCAGATTTCGCAGCACGGCGCGGCCGGGCGAGGTTACGCGCGGGCTTGCCCCTACCACCGCGACCGAACGCGGGGCAAACAGCTTATCGAGACGATAGGTCGACATTGGTCGGGAATCCGGAGATCGAATGGGCCTTTTGCCCCAGCCTATCCCATCGATCTGTGACGGAATTTGACGGAAGTCTACAGCCGGCAGGATCGCACGCGGCCCCGCCGCAGGCTTGAGTTAGATCAACGGTGTTGGCGCCGGCTGCGGCGGCTGCCGGCGGAACTCGCCGCCCGATCGATCGTTCCATGCGGCCTCGGATCGACCTCGCGCCGGCCGCGACATCGACGCGCAGCATGGTAGAATATCGAGCGAGCAGCCGAACCGGGAGAGCGGGATGCGGCCATCGATCGGATTGATCCTCCTTGCAGCGCTGGTCTTTTGTCCGCAGTGCGTTTGGGCCCTGGCCAATCCGGCGTCGGTGTTCTGCGCCCAGAGCGGCGGCAAGAGCGAGATCCGCAAGGGGCCGCGCGGGCAGTACGGCGTCTGCCGGCTTCCCGACGGCCGGGTGGTGGAGGAGTGGTCCTACTTCCGGGAAATGAAGGGAAAGGCCGCGCCCGCTCGTTAGGTTATTGGGGCTGACGTGATTACAAGCAGGCCCGCATCGCGCCGCGTGGAATCTGATGCCGTATTACTCTTGTTTCTTCCGCCATTGCTCCCGATCGAGCCAGAAATGAGCTGAAATAATTCATGTTGAATGCGTTCAGTCCGCGCCTCGATATCCTGCCGGCCCCTCAGCAGCGCTTATGGCCGGAACTCGTCCAAACGCCCGATGAGTTCACCCTCTATGGCGGCACCGCCATCGCCTTGCATCTGGGTCACCGTCAATCGCTCGATTTCGACTTCTTCGCGCGGACGAGCTTCGAACCCCGCTCTCTCATGCAAAGGCTTCCTTATCTGAGGGAAGCGGTGGTGCGGCAATCGGCGGCAAATAATCTGACGGTGACCGTGGATCGCGGTGGTCCCGTCCAGCTGTCGTTCTTCGGGGCGCTCCAGATCGGGCAAGCTGCTCCCGAGGAGCTGGCGGAGGGGCCTCGAATCAAGGTCGCCGCCCTCATCGATTTGGCCGGCATGAAGGCCGCCGTGGTGACGCAGCGCGCGGAAGCCAGGGATTACCTCGATATCCATGCCTTGTTGAGCAAGGCCAACATATCGCTGTCCGAGATGCTTGCCGCGGGAGCCATCATATACGGAACTGAGTTCAATCCGTTGCTTTCGCTCAAAGCTATTTCCTACCATGACGATCTGGCGCTGGGCGACCTCCCCGAGGACGTCCGGCATGACTTGATTAAGGCCGTGCAAGCTACTGACCCAGGGAAATTGCCTGTCCTGAATGCTATTAGGACGCGGGAAGCCACGCCGTGAAGCCATTTCCCCTTAATAGCGATCTGCTCACCGTGGCAGCGCGCGTGGTCTGGTTCGAGCCACCCCAGAAGGCCCTGGCGGATCCCATCCGCTTTCTCGCCTACCTGATGGCCTATGGTACGTCCGAGGACATCGCCTTGGTGGAGCGCCACATCGATCCCGGCGATCTCCGGGAAGCACTAAAACATGCGCCGCCTGGCATCATCGACGCACGCTCTTGGGCTTATTGGAACGTGAAATTCGGGCGTTACCCCGTGCCCCCGATGCCTCGGCGCGTTATTCCGGAGACGGCCTGATTGGTCCGTACGCAGCCGACGAAGGGCGCCTCGCGCGGGGCGGGTGGGTGCGAAATGGCAGGCATGCTCCGACAGTGATCTGGAGCGGTCATCCGCTCCGGGTTAGAGTTTGGCTTGGCGGAACGTGGCCCCCATCACTGCGGCTTGATGCCCGCGAACTTGATCACCTTGGTCCATTTGTCGATATTCTCGGCGATGAACCTGGCGAACTCGTCCGGCGAGTTCGGCGGCACCGCCACGGCGCCGAGATCGGTGAACCGTTGCTTGATGTTCGGGTCCAGCACCGCCGCGTTGGTCTGCTTGTTGAGCGTCGCGATGATCTCGGGCGGCGTGCCCCTCGGGACGCCGAAACCGATCCAGGCAGTCGCCTCGTAGCCTTTGAGGAAGCTGCCGATCGTCGGCACGTCGGGCAGGAATGGAAGCGGCTCCGTCGTGGTCACGCCCAGCGGCCGGAGCTTTCCGCCCCTGATTTGCGGCAGGGCCGTCGGCGTCACGTCGAACATCACCTGCACCTGGCCCGCGACGAGATCGGTCACCGCCGGGGTCGAGCCCTTGTAGGGGATGTGCGTCAGGTCCACGCCGGCCATGAACTTGAACAGCTCTCCCGCGATATGCTGCGGGCCGCCGATGCCGGCCGAGGCCATGTTGAGCTTGCCGGGATTGGCCTTGGCGTAGGCGATGAACTCCGGCACCGTCTTCGCCGGCACCGAGGGGTGGACCTCCATGACCAGCGGAACGCTCTCGACCCTCCCGACCGGCGCGATGTCGCGGACGAAGTCGAAGCTGAGCTTGTCGTAGAGCGCGACGTTGATCGCGTTCTGCGAGTTCAGCAGCAGCAGCGTGTAGCCGTCGGGCGGCATGTGGGCCACGGCTTCGGTCGCGATGTTGCCGGCGGCGCCGGGTCGCGCCTCGACGAGGAATTGCTGGCCGAGCTTTTCCGACAGGAATTGCGCGATCAGACGGGCGACGATGTCGGATGCGCTGCCCGCCGCCTGGCCGACGATGATTTTCACCGGACGCGAGGGATAGGTCTGCGCGCTCGCGGAGGCCGGGAGCACCGCGGCGCCCGCTGCCAGATGCAGGAGTTTTCTGCGGGATAGATTCACGGGCGTATTCCCCCTTCTGTTTAAGCGATCGAGCGTGCGCCATGATGCAGGCCGACGCGAATCGATGGCCTGAGTGGGACGCCTGCCGCTGCCGGCAGCTCCAAGACAAGGCTACATCACGCCTGCGCGTACGTCGAAGGGGTTCATGGCGGCTGCTGGCACGGCTGCGCCCTGAACCAACCCGGCAGCGCATGCCCGCTCTGCCCGGGTGGTTCGGACGTCGGACCCGTTCCGCTCCGGCCAGGGCATCATCGCCTTCGGCGCCGGGACCCTTGACGCTGCTCTCGATCTCGACCGCCGAGCGAAGCGCCGCGCGTGCGTCTTGCGGGAAGACCAGAAAAAGCAGCATCTTTGGGCAAGCCCGGATTCATCCGGGACTTCGGTGAGGCCGCCGCCGGGACCCCAAACAATAGCCGGCCCAGGGAGGTACCATGGCTTTCGCACGCGCGCTCGCGGCGGCGTGTCTCGCTGCGTTCATTTTGGCGACCGACGGCGCATCGGCGCAGACCTATCCCAGCCGTCCGATCACGCTCCTGGTGCCGTACCCGCCCGGCGGCGCCACTGATGCCATCTCGCGCATCATTCAGGACCGCATGTCGCAATCGCTCGCCCAGCAGATCGTCATCGACAACATCGGCGGGGCCGGCGGCATGATTGCCGCCGCCAAGGCTGCCCGCGCCGCGCCCGACGGCTATACGATCCTGATCCACCAGGTGGCGCTGGCGGCGGGCGTGACGATGTACAAGAACCTGGCCTTCGACGCCGAGAAGGATTTCACCGCCATCGGTCTCATCAACACGGCCGCGTCGACATGGGCGGCACGTCCGGACCTGCCGCCGAACAACATGGCCGAGCTGGTGCGCTGGATGAAGGAGCCCGGACGGAGCGCCAAGATCGCGCATCCCGGCGTCGGCTCTTTCGGTCATCTGGCCGGCGTGCTGATCGCTCAGGAGCTCGGCGCCTCGGTCACGCAGGTGCCCTACCGCGGCGCGGGTCCTGCGCTCAACGACCTGCTCGCGGGCCAGGTCGATATGAGCTCGCAGTCGGCCGTGCAGGCCGGGCCCTTGATCAAGGCCGGCAAGCTCAAGGCCTACGCCATCATCGGGAGAAGCCGCTTCGCCGGTCTGCCGGACCTGCCGACCATGGGGGAGCTCGGCTACCAGAAGCTCAATCTCGATTTTTGGCACATGCTGCTGGCGCCCGCCGGGACGCCGCGGCCCGTGATCGATCGCCTGAACGTCGCGCTTCGCCATGCGATGGCCGATGCCAAGGTCCAAAAGACTTTCGCCGACGGCGGCATGGATCCGTTCCCGCCCGGACAGGAGACGCCCGAGGCCGCCGCTGCATTGCTGAGACGCGAGATCAAGCTCTGGGGAGACGTGATCCGGGCCAACGGCATCTCGGCTCAGTAGTGAGCTTTGCCGGTCGTCGTCCAAGAGGGAACCGGCCGTGGGCTGCGGTTCTGGCGGCGGGGGCCG
>JBAUOM010000651.1:0-2251 GCA_049579765.1 Xanthobacteraceae bacterium | reverse complement strand
GAGGGAGCACACCGAGCTTGCGGCTCGTTGATTCCATTTCAACGGGCACAGCTTTAGTGTCCCGATTCCGAAGTTCGCATCATTGCGCGGCCCCCTCGTTTGCGAACTTCGGGATCGAAGGACACTAGCAACGTATTGATCAGGGTGGCTTTGGTTCAGAAGTCCGCATTTCGGACCGCCGTGAGAATGATGCGGACTTCTGAACCGCCGCACTGGCGGCTCACCGCCACAGCTTCAGCGGCGCCAAGGTGATGGCGGGAATGTAGGTGATGAGGGCGAGCGCGATGAGATAGATCGCGATGAACGGCAGGATGCTGCGATAGAGCTTGCCGAGCGGGATGCCGAACAGCGCGTGGGTGGCGAACAGGTTGAGCCCGAACGGCGGTATGAACATTCCGACCGCGAGGTTGACTGTGAAGATGATGCCGAAATGGATCTGGTCGACGCCGGCGCGGGTAATCAGCGGGATCAGCAGCGGGGTCAGGATCAGGATCGCGGCCGGCGGCTCGAGCACGGTGCCCACGAACAGCAGCAGGACGTTGATGATCAGCAGCAGCAGCCAGGTCTCGAGCTGCAGGCTCGCGATCGCCTCGACCAGCCTGGTCGGGAAACCGCTCGTCGTCACCAGCCACGAATAGGCGCCGGCCGCCGACACGATGATGAGGATTTGCGCGATGATCCTGGCCGAGTCGATCGTCGTCTGCCACAGCTCGATCCAGGACATTTCGCGGTAGATGAAGCGGGCGACGAGGATCGCGTAGACGCAGGCGATGCCCGCGGCTTCCGTCGGCGTGAAAATGCCGCCGTAGATGCCGCCCAGGACGACGACGGGGGCGAGCAGCGCCCAGACGGCGTCGCGGGTCGAGTGCAACACGTTCTTCCAGCGCAGCGAGGCGGTCAGCGGGACCAGCGTGATGCGGGCGTAGACGAGCAGGTAGATCGAGACCAGGACGCCGATGAGCAGCCCCGGCACGATGCCGGCGAGGAACAGTTTCGGCACGGATTGCTGGGCCGTGATGCCGAAGATGATCATCGTTATCGAGGGCGGGATGATGGTCGCGATGGCGCCGCAGGAAGCGATCAGGCTGCCTGCGAACACCTCGCTGTAGCCGCGGCGGACGAGCTCGGGAACCATCAGCCGGCCGATGGCGGCGACGCAGCCCACGCTCGATCCCGACATCGAGCCGAACAGCTCCGACGAGGCGACCGCCGCCAGCGCGAGCGAGCCGCGCACGCCGCCGACGATCGACAGCGCCCATTCCACCAGCCGGCGCGCGATCCCGCCGCGTCCCATGATTTCGCCGGCGAAGATGAACAGCGGCACCGCCAGGAGCGGAAAGTTGTCGAGGCCGCCGAACAGCGCGATGTGCACCGGGTCCATGGTTCCGATGCCCATGGCGACGATGCCGATCGATGCCGCCGCGATGAGCGCGACGAAGATCGGAACGCCGAGGCAAAGGAGGACAACCGGCAGGCCGATCAGAACCAGGGCGGCCATCGAACGTCGTCCCTAGATGCGGCCGCGGTCGGCGCCGCCGTCGCTCTCCGCGCCGGTGAGTTGCACCAGCAGGCGAAGCAGCGACATCACGACGATGAGCAGAAGCGAAAGCGGAACCACGCTCTGCGCTATCCAGATCGGAAGGTGCAGGGCGTCGCTGCGCTGGTCGAACTCGAACAGCAGGCTCACGACGTGAAAGCTCGCCAGCACGACCGGCACGAGAACGCCGGCCAGCACCAGGGTGCTGATGATCTGCAGGACCTTGCGCCGCGCCGGCGGAGCGAAATCGATCACGGCGTCGATACGGATATGCGCCTGCTGCCAGGCGACCGACACCGCCCCCACATAGACCCCGAAGATCATCAGATAGAGCATGGCCTCTTCCGCCCACGACAGCGGCTTGAGGAAGAAATAGCGCAGGACGATATTGACCGCGTTGAGAACGACGATCGCCAGCAGCGCCACGGCTGCGGCCCACAGCCCGATGTCCGCAATCCGCGTGCCGAGCCGGTAGAGGGAACGCAGGTAGCGCGGCGGGTCGGCGGCTTTCGCATCCACGATGGTTGTGCCCCAGGATTCAGCAAGATCAGCGCCGGCACGGCAACTGTAGTTCTGTCATACGCGCTTGGCCACCGCCATCGACCTGGCCAAGTGCCGCGGCCAAGTCCCGCGGCCAAGTCCCGCGACCAAGTCCCGATGCCGCACATCCCATGGTGGCGCAGGCCGCCGCGCGTCGCCGCGGCGTTGCCAGGC
>JBAUOM010000650.1:0-4236 GCA_049579765.1 Xanthobacteraceae bacterium | reverse complement strand
GATCTGAGCTTTGCGGTCGATGCCGGCGAAGCGCTGCTGGTGACCGGGCCCAATGGCGCGGGCAAATCCTCGCTGCTTCGCCTGGTTGCCGGCCTCCTGCGGCCACAGCAAGGCCGGCTGGAGCTCGCAGGCTCCGATCCCGAGCTTAGCATCGCCGAGCAGGCGCACTATCTCGGCCACCTGGATGCCCTGAAGCCCTCGCTGTCGGTCGCGGAGAACCTCGCCTTCTGGGCGGCTTTCCTCGGCGGCGGAGCGGTGAAGGGCGCTACGGCGCTCGCCGCGGTCGGCCTCGGCAGCCTCGCCCGGCTGCCGGCAACCTACCTCTCCGCCGGGCAGCGCCGCCGCCTGTCGCTGGCGCGGCTGATCGCGATCGAGCGGCCGATCTGGCTGCTCGATGAGCCGAGCTCCGCGCTCGATGCCTCCGGGCAAGCGATGCTCGCCGGCCTGATGCAGAGGCATCTGGCCGGCGGCGGGCTGATCCTCGCCGCCACCCACGCCCCGGTCGGGCTCGAGCAGGCCATGGAGCTGCGGCTGGGAGGGACACGGTGACCGCCCTTGCCGCGCTGCTCGTGCGCGATGTGCGGCTCGCCGTGCGGGTCGGCGGCGGCGCCTTGATCGGCGTGCTGTTCTTTCTGATTGTCGTGACGCTGGTGCCGTTCGCCGTCGGGCCCGATCTTGCCCTCCTCGCCCGGATCGGACCGGCCATCCTCTGGCTCGGCGCGCTGCTCGCGAACCTGCTGGCGCTGGATCGGCTGATCGCAACCGACCACGAGGACGGCTCGCTCGACCTCATCCTGACCGCGCGCGTGCCGCTCGAGCTCGCGCTCGCCGCCAAGGCGTTCGCCTACTGGCTCACCACCGGGCTGCCGCTCGTCGTCGCGGCGCCGCTCCTGGGCCTGCTCCTCAACCTCGGTCCGGAAGCGACGCTCGCGGTCGCCCTCACCCTGCTTGCGGGCACACCTGCGCTCACCTTCATCGGCCTCATCGGCGCGGCGCTCACCGTCGCGCTGCGGCGCGGCGGCCTCCTCCTCGCGATCCTGGTCCTGCCGCTGACGGTGCCGGTGCTCATTTTCGGCGTCGCAGCGGCCAATGCGGCGGCGGTCGGACCCGTCCCGTTCGGCACGCCGTTCAGCATCCTCTGCGCCTTGACGTTGATGAGCCTCGTGGTCGGCCCGCTGGCCGCCGCGGTCGCGCTGCGGCAAGGCCTGGACTGAAAAGCCGGCGTGGGGCGGCGGTAATGACGAGATCGTGAAAGCAAAGCTGCCGAGTGGCTCGCCACATTGCCGCAGGCGCGAGGCACAACTAAGAATCGGCATAAACAAGAATTGGTGTAAATCCAAGAGAGCCGCGATGACCCTGATTGATATTGCCAATCCATCCCGCTTCCGCGCGCTCACCGACCGCGTGCTGCCATGGCTCGCCGCCGCGACCCTGATCGCCTTCGCCGTCGGGGTGCGGGAGGCCTATCTCGCGCCCGACGACTACCAGCAGGGCGCGACCGTGAAGATCATGTTCATTCACGTCCCGGCGGCATGGCTCGGCGTCTTCGGCTGGCTGCTGATGAGCGCGGCCGGCATCGGCACGCTGGTCTGGCGCCATCCGCTCGCCGATGTTGCGGCCAAGGCGGCGGCGCCCATCGGCGCGGCGTTCACGCTCATGTGCCTCGTCACCGGCTCCCTGTGGGGCCGGCCGATGTGGGGAACCTACTGGGTGTGGGATGCGCGGCTCACTTCGGTGCTGGTGCTGTTCCTGATGTATCTCGGCGTGCTCGCGCTGTGGCGGACCATCGAGGACCCGGCCCGCGCTGCGCGCGTGGTGGCGGTGCTCACCCTTGTCGGTGCGATCAACATTCCCATCATCAAGTTCTCGGTGGACTGGTGGAACACGCTGCACCAGGGCGCTTCGGTGCTCCGGCTCGGCGGCTCGACTATTCATCCCGCCATTCTGATGCCCCTGATCGCCATGCTGGTTGCGTTCACGCTGTTGTTCCTGGCGCTGCACCTCGCGGCCATGCGCAACGAAATCCTGCGGCGACGCCTGCGCACCATGCTGATGCTGCAGGCCGACGCCGCGGCGGGAGCGTGACGATGCATCTCGGTCCGCACGCGGCGTTCATCGTCACCGCCTATGCCGCCGCTGCGGCGATCGTGGCGGGCCTCGTGCTGTGGGTGGTACTCGACCGGCTGCAGCTGACCCGCGCGCTCGACACCCTCGAAGCGAAAGGCTTCAGCCGGCGCTCCGGGCGTGCGAGCGAGGAGAAGCCGTGAGCGCGGCGGAGAACGACATGCCCGCGAAGGACGCCGGCGTGTGGCGACGCCGGCTGCTGGTCTTCCTTCCGCTCTTCGTCTTTCTCGCACTCGCCGGCCTGTTCATGCTGCGGCTCGGCACCGGCGACCCCTCGCGCATTCCGTCCGCCCTGATCGGACATCCCGCCCCGCAGACCAACCTGCCGCCGCTGGCCGGTCTCACGCGCGACGGCAAGCCGGTACCCGGGCTCGCCAGCGCGGACTTCAAGGGCGAGGTGACGCTGCTCAACGTGTGGGCCTCCTGGTGCGTGCCGTGTCGCGACGAGGCCCCCCTGCTGGTGGCGCTCGCGGCCGACCGGCGCCTGCGCATCGTCGGCATCAATTACAAGGATCAGCCCGACAACGCGCGGCGCTTTCTCGGCCGCTACGGCAACCCTTTCCTCGCCAACGGCGCCGACGACAACGGCCGGGCGGCAATCGAATGGGGCGTGTATGGCGTGCCCGAGACCTTCGTGGTCGGGCGCGACGGGCGTATCGCCTACAAGCTGATCGGGCCGATCACTTCCGACAATCTCGAGCAGAGCCTGAAACCGGCGATCGAGAAGGCTCTGGCGACACCGGCGCCGTAAGCGCACACGTTGGCCACAACACGGCATGTCATCCCGCGAAAGCGGGCATCCATATTTCCACGGGACGCAGTTGGGGTACCATGGGTCCCCGCTTACGCGGGGGACGACAGCGGGGATTGCGGGATCTGCCTACTCCTTCGGCTCCGGCGCGGCGTATTTCGTCAGCAGCGGATATTGCAAGGCGCCGAACAGGAACGTCAGCGGCACGACGCCGAACACCTTGAAGCTCACCCACACATCCGTCGTCTGCGTGCGCCAGACGATCTCGTTGAGCGCCGCCAGCGCGACGAAGAACAGCGCCCAGCGCAGGGTCAGCTTGCGCCAACCTTCGTCGGTGAGGTGGAACACGGAATCGAACACCACGCCGAGCAGCGGCTTGCCGAACGCGAGCCCGCCGAGCAGCACGGCGCCGAACAGGAGATAGATGATGGTGGGCTTGAGCTTGATGAACAATTCGTCATGCAGGACCAGGGTGAGCGAGCCGAACACCAACACGATGATCGCGGTGACGAGCGGCATCATCGGCAGGTGCCGGGTGAGCGCATAGGAGATCGCGAGCGCGATCACGATCGCGGCCATGAACACCGCGGTTGCGACGAAGATGCCCATGCGCTCGCCCGCCGCGACGTCCGCCGGCAGGATCGGCGACACCAGCGGCAGGAACAGCGCCGGCCGCGAATTGGCGAGGAAGAACAGCACCAGCGGCCCGAGATCGAGCACCAGCTTGAGGGTGGGATTGAGCTGCGGCTTTTTCGCGTTCATGACCGGTGTGTGTAGCGTTGTTGGCTCGACGAGTCATGCGGCTCGATGGCTGTCGTCATCCGCGAAGGCGGGTGGTCAGTATTCCCTGAAGGCTGAGGAAGGTACGGTGTCTCGGCTCGAAGCTCTATGTTTACCGGCAGCCCGCCTTCGCGGCCGTGACAAACGGAAACTGCGAGGCGCGGCGCATCACTCGATCCCCGCAATCGCACGCGCGAAATCTTTCGCCGAGAACGGCGCGAGATCGTCGATGCCTTCCCCGACACCGATGAAATGCACCGGCAGGCCGTATTTCGCGGCGACCGCAACCAGGATGCCGCCGCGTGCGGTGCCGTCGAGCTTGGTCATGACCAGCCCGGTGACGCCCGCGATGTCCCGGAACACCTCGACCTGCGAAAGCGCGTTCTGCCCGACGGTCGCGTCGAGCACGAGCAGCACGGCATGCGGCGCCGTGGGGTCGACCTTCTTCATCACGCGCACGATCTTTTGCAGCTCCTCCATCAGCACCGCCTTGTTTTGCAAGCGGCCGGCGGTATCGATCAGCAGCACGTCGATGCCTTCGCCGCGCGCTTCGCTGAGCGCGTCGAAGGCGAGGCCGGCGG
>JBAUOM010000649.1:0-1607 GCA_049579765.1 Xanthobacteraceae bacterium | reverse complement strand
CCATCAGGTGGTCGTTGGCCGGAAACGACGTCGACTGCAGGACGAAAACGTCGGCGCCGCGGACGTTTTCCTGGATCTCGACGAAGATCTCCATGTCGGCGAAGCGGCGCACGACCGCCTTGGTCAGGGGCGTGGCGAGGTGGGCCGCGATCGCGTCCGCCAGCGCGGGATTGGAGTTGCCGGCGACCAGCTTGATCGCTCCATTATTGGGCCGCATCCGCTGTCTCCTGGCGCGTGATCCCGAAAAGTGGGAACCGGTTTTCGGAAAAGATCACGCGCAAAACAAGGACTTGGAGCGGGATGATGACTTGAAGAAGAATCATCCCGCTAGCGAGTCCTGCCCGCTCGCGCGCCCTGATAACAAGGAGGTGCCGAGGCTGGCAATATGACCGCCGGCCGGCTCGAATCTTGTCCCGAAGATTCAGCCGATCCCGGCGCCGGAGGCGGTGGGCCGCCGGCGCGGCAGCGGGATCGTGCCCGGCGGCAATGGGACGGCCGTATCGGCTGCCGCCTCGGTCCTCGCCGGCTCGCGGCGCAGGATACGGAAAATGCCCGAAGCCTCCGGGGCCCAGTCGTCGAGCGCGCCCAGCAGCGAGGCCGCCGTTTGCGGCGGCGGGGGAGGTGCGACGTCAGCTGTCGCCGGCGGCCGGACGGTGCCCAAGAAAGCGGCGAACCGCTCGGCGCCGGCGCGAGCGATGCGGCGCAGAACCTGATCGTCGACTTGCTCCCACCTGCCGCCGGCGGTCTTTTCCTCGCCGGCGAGGCGGATGGCGCGCCGCTGGTCGGCGCCGTAGACGTCCAGCGCCCACGTCACCGAAGTTGTTGACGCGGTCTCCTCGGCCGCTTGCACGGCGAGATAGCCCCGCAACCGGTAATTGGCCTTGCTCGGCGCCACCACGGCGATCTGGCGGGCGGCCGCCTCCTCCTTGAGCGCGTCGACGAACCGGTGCACGACGCCCGAGGGTGCCCCGTCGACCGATTCGATGGCGACTGCCGCGCGGCCGGTGTCGCTGAGATCCGCGATCTGGCCGGCATTGACGCAGGCGGATACCGCCAGCCCCGAAAGGACGACAGCGATGCGGCCAAAACACCGCGAGATGCCCACCGGCGCCGCGTCGGCGGCGCGCCGGCCCGATCCACTCTGCATCGGCTTCCCCACGAGGCGCGGCGATCTGCGTTGATGTTTCTGCCCGCGAGCGCGGGCGCTGCCGAACCTCGCTCCAAATGGAACACGGGTTGCGCAGCTGGTCCAGGTCCGATCGGCGCAGGCGCGCTAATTTGCCAGCGCTATGGCATTGATGTGACGCCCGTAGTCCGGCTCGCGGCGGTGCGTCGACCGGCGGTAGCTGAAGAAGCGCGTTGCGTCGGCATAGGTGCAATGGCCGAGGTCCTCAATGCGCGCGATGCCGGCGGCGGCGAGGCGGCCGGCGACATAGCCGGCGAGATCGAACAGCGCATGGTCGGGCCGCGAGGCGGGCCTGAAAAAGCGTTCGTTCCCCCGGTCCTCGGTCCGGAAGCGGGCAACGAATTCCGGGCCGACCTCGTAATTGGTCTGGCGAATCATCGGCCCGAGCGCGGCCACCGTGCGGCCGCGGTCGGCCCCGCAG
>JBAUOM010000648.1:0-2139 GCA_049579765.1 Xanthobacteraceae bacterium | reverse complement strand
GCATCGCCGCGACCGTGATTTCCTACCGCGGTCGCTCAGCCATCCGCGAAGTCGGCAAGGTCTTCGGCCTGTCGGAGGATACGATTGGGGCGCTCTCCTCCTCGATCTGGGGCATGGGCGGCGGTCCGGTCCGCGCCGACGCGCTCGAGCGCGCGGGGATTGACCTCGACAGTCCGCGTATCAGAAAAATGCGCGCGCTCGTCGCGGAGATACAGTCCTTCCCGCGCCATCTCTCCCAGCATGTCGGCGGCTTCGTCATCACGAGGAATCGGCTCGACGAAGCGGTGCCGATCGCGAACGCGGCGATGGACGAACGTACCTTCGTCGAATGGGACAAGGACGATCTCGACGCGCTCGGCATCCTCAAGGTCGACGTGCTTGGGCTCGGCATGCTGACCTGCATCCGCAAGGCGTTCGAATTAGTCGAAAGCCACTACGGCGAGAAGCTGACGCTCGCGACGATTCCGAAAGAAGAAAAGGCCGTGTACCGCATGCTCCAGCGCGCCGACTCGATTGGCGTCTTCCAGGTCGAGAGTCGCGCGCAGATGTCGATGTTGCCGCGGCTCAAACCGGAGAGTTTCTACGACCTGGTCATCGAGGTTGCGATCGTGCGTCCGGGCCCGATCCAGGGCGACATGGTTCATCCCTACCTGCGCCGGCGACAGAAACTCGAAAAGGTCGAGTACGTGTCGAAAGAGCTGGAGGCGGTGCTCAAGAAAACGCTCGGCGTCCCCCTGTTCCAGGAGCAGGCGATGAAGATCGCCATCGTCGCCGGCGGCTTCACGCCGGGCGAGGCCGACAGGCTGCGCCGCGCCATGGCGACCTTCAAGCGCACCGGCACTATCGGGACGTTCAAGAGCAAGATGATCGAAGGCATGGTGGCGCGCGACTATCCGCGTGATTTCGCTGAGCGTTGCTTCAGCCAGATCGAGGGCTTCGGCGAGTACGGCTTCCCGGAAAGCCATGCCGCGAGCTTCGCGCTGCTGGTCTACGCCTCGGCCTGGCTGAAGTGCCGCTATCCGGACGTCTTCGCGACTGCGCTGCTCAATGCGCAGCCCATGGGCTTCTACGCGCCGGCGCAGATCGTGCGGGACGTGCGCAAGCACGGCGTCGAGGTGCGTCCGGTCGATATCAACCATTCCGACTGGGACGCCACGCTCGAGCCCGGTCCGCCCGCCGCGCTGGCGAGCGAAGCGAGCGGCCAGCGCGGCGACTCTATAAGTGCGCGCGCCGGACACTCGCCTGAAACGGGCTCGTCGGCGCGCGTGGCCGCACGCGTGCACGCGCTTCACCGCGAGATGGCGGGCGACATCCGCACCACCCACGCGCTGCGGCTGGGCTTTCGCAAGATCAAAGGCTTGGCCGAGCAGGACGCGAAGCTGATCGTCGCCAAGCGAAACGGGCCTTACGCCTCGGTGCGTGAGCTTTGGCTGCGTACCGGGCTTTCCCCCCGCGTCATCGAACGGCTCGCCGACGCCGATGCCTTCGGCTCGCTCGGGCTCACGCGGCGGCAGGCCTTGTGGGCGGCCAAGGCGCTCGGCCGCGTGGGCGGCAGGGACGATGATCTGCCGCTGTTCCGTGCCTATGCGATGCCGAAACCCGCGGCCGCCGTCGAACCACGAGCACCGGCGCGAATGTCAGTCCCGCGCGAACCCGAGGTCGAGCTGCCGCTCATGCCGCCGGGCGAGGAGGTCGTGAACGACTATCGCTTCCTCGAATTGTCGCTGCGCGCGCATCCAGTGTCGTTCCTGCGCGCCGACCTCGCCCGGCGTGGTATCATCCACAACGAGGAACTGCGCCGCACGCCGTCGGGGGCACGCGTCACCGTCTCCGGTCTCGTCACCATTCGCCAGCGGCCGGGCTCGGCCAATGGGGTCATCTTCATGACCATCGAGGACGAGACCGCAGTCGCCAACATCATCGTCTGGGCGAAGACGTTCGAGCGTTTTCGTCCCGTCATCCTGGGCGCGCGCTACGTCGCCGTGAGCGGAGAGGTGCAGCAGGAATCGGGTGTCATCCATGTGGTCGCGCGCCAGTTCGACGATCTCACCCCCCTGCTGGCGCGCCTGACCGCGCACGCACCTCCGATCGAGGCACTTGCCCGCGCCGACGCGGTCAAACGCCCGCACGACGAGAATG
>JBAUOM010000647.1:0-1822 GCA_049579765.1 Xanthobacteraceae bacterium | reverse complement strand
GGCATAAGTCGGGGCCTCGAACGCCTCGCCGCCCTCGCCCCGCGTATCGTTGCCGACGATGAGGTCGCCGGAGACGAGGTAGACCTCTTCCCAATGGTCATGCACGAACGGCGCAGTGGTGTAGACGCCGGGATCGAAGCGCAACAGCCGCGTGCGGCTTCCCATTTTGCGGGTCTCGTCGAGGTCGCTCGCCAGGATCTTCTGCTTGATGCCGGCGGGATAGCCGGGCGGCGTGGCCCAGCCGGTATTCATGTCGACGCGGGTGAATTCGAGATGCGGCTTGTTCATCGGCATGGGCCTTCTCCGGCGGGCGGTGCATCATCCCAGATTGGGCAGGGTTCGCACCCGATAGGCGTGTAGGATCTTGCGGCCGAGCACGGGGTCTTCCAGCTCGAAGGCGAATTGGCGGGTCGGCCGCACGCCGCCATGGGCGGCGAGGGTGCCGCAGAACATCAGTGTAGCCTCGCGCAAGCCGCCGTCGCCGGCATGGCGGGAGATCAGCGCGCGCGGGTCCATCATCGCCGCGACGCTGCCCTCCTGGTAGAGCCCACGCTCGCCGCCGTCGACCACGTACGCGCGCAAGAGCAGACGGTCCCAGTGCGGAGCCACGTCGTCGTAGGCCCAGAACGCGGGAGCGATCGGCTTCTCGCACATCTGCTTGGAGACCGTCACCCCGTATTTCTCCACCTCGCGGTCGGTGTGGTCGGAGCCGGTTCCCACCCAGAGCTTGCCGGCGTGCTGCAGCAGCACGAACTCCACTTCGCCGCCGGAGCTTTCGCCCACCGCCTCGATCGTATCGTCGGTGGTGATCCGCGCCGCCGACACGCGATAGAAGATCGGCGTCGTCGCCGGCCGCTTCACGCCCAGCGCCTCGAGCTCGCGGATGTGCTTCTCGACGGCGGCGGGATCTCGTCCGGTCCACCCGGCAACCACGGCCTGCGCGATCGCGATGTCGACGGACCGCGTGCTCGACTTGTCATGCAACGTCAGCGAGAGAGTGCGCGGTGACACGACGGGTCCGGCATTGGGTCGGGACATCGGGGATCGGAAGAGCACTGCACGAGCCGCCCGGCACCGAAAGCTGCTCGCTCGAGGTTGATATGTCATTGACATGGTCATTTCAACTCCGCGA
Organism: Xanthobacteraceae bacterium; assembly: GCA_049579765.1. Taxonomy (GTDB): domain Bacteria; phylum Pseudomonadota; class Alphaproteobacteria; order Rhizobiales; family Xanthobacteraceae; genus VAZQ01. Next base: position 690 of record JBAUOM010000647.1, on the reverse strand, counting down.
GATGACCGAACCAGAGGGGAGGGCGATCTCTCGCCGGCACCATGCCAACGCTTGTCCAACTCGCGACGGAACTCGCCGATGGCGGCTCGAGCCGCGCCCTGATCGAGCAGTGCCTGGCGCGGATCGCCGATCCCGGCGGCGAAGGCGCGCGGGTTTTTATCAAGGTCAACGCCGAGCATGCGCTCGCGGCTGCGGATTTCTACGACCGGCTGCGCGCCCGTCGAGCCGCGCCGTCGCCGTTCGCGGGCATCCCGGTCTCGATCAAGGACCTGTTCGACATGGCCGGCGAAGTCACCACCGCCGGCTCGCGCGTGCTGCAGGAGGTCGAGCCCGCCGCGCATGACGCGCCCTGCGTAGCGCGGCTGCGGGCGGCCGGCTTCGTTCCGATCGGGCGCACCAACATGACCGAGTTCGCCTTCTCCGGGCTCGGGATCAATCCGCACTACGGCACGCCGCTCAACCCCTACGACCGCAAGGGGGAGCGCATCCCCGGCGGCTCGTCGTCGGGCGCCGCGGTCTCGGTGACCGACGCCATGGCGTTCGGCGCGCTCGGCACCGATACCGGCGGTTCCTGCCGCATTCCGGCGGCGCTGTGCGGCATCGTCGGGTTCAAGCCGACCGCCCGTCGCGTGCCGACGGCGGGCGCGTTCCCGCTCTCGACCTCGCTCGACTCGGTCGGCCCGCTGGCGG
>JBAUOM010000646.1:0-1790 GCA_049579765.1 Xanthobacteraceae bacterium | reverse complement strand
GATCTAGTGTGGCTTTGGTTCAGAAGTCCGCATCTCGGACTCGCCGTGAGAATGATGCGGCCTTCTGAACCGCCACACTAGTGGTCCTTAGATTCCGAAGTTCGCATCTGAACGTGCCGCGAGTGCTGACGAGCTTCGGAATCGGACCACTAGACGCGCGGCGGGGCTGCGGCCCAAACCGGGGGCGGCGAAGCATGCTGTCGGAGACACCGATCTTCACCATCCGCGCCGAGCTCGGCGACATCAGGCATTTCGGGCAGACGCCGTACGGCGAGCGACGCGTGATCGACATCCTCGGCGGCCGCGTCGAGGGGCCGCGGCTCAAAGGCCGCATCCTGCCCGGCGCGGACTGGCAGATCGTGCGGCCGGACGGGGTCACCGATCTCCAGGCGCGCTACGCCATCGAGACCGATCAAGGCGCGCGCATCCTGGTCACCAGCGACGGGCTTCGCCGCGGCCCGCCCGAGGTGATCGCCGCGCTCGCGCGCGGCGAGGCGGTCGATCCGTCGCGCTATTATTTCCGCACCCTGATGCGGTTCGAGACCGCCGACCCCGCGCTCGCCTGGCTCAACCGGATCCTGGCGCTCGGCACCGGCGCGCGCGAGAAGCTGGCGGTGCGGCTCGATGTGTACGAGGTGGTGTGAGCATATGAGGGGATCAATCGTAGCCCGGATGGAGCGCGGCGTAATCCGGGTTTACTGGCTGCAAGATCGCCCCGCATTTCGCGGAGCCTGTCATCGGGCCGCGCTTGGCGCGGACCCGTTGGCTCCATGCGGGCTACAGTGCCGAAGTGGTGTGAGCGCTTGACCGGTATTGGCGGAAATGTCACCGAACAAAGGCGCAAAGCGCGAGCCTGAGGAACGCCGTGGGCAAATCCGGTAGCGGCTTGGATATGCAACTGCCGCGGTCGCTCAAGGCCGAGCGCCGCGACGACATCGCCATTCTCGTCCTCGCGCGCCCGCAAAAACGCAACGCCATCGACGACCCGACCGTTTTCGGCATCGAGGCGTTCTTCGCGGGGCTGCCGGACGGGATCAAGGCCGTGGTGCTGGCCGGCGAGGGCGAGCATTTCTGCTCGGGCCTCGATCTCGGCGAGCTCACCGCGCGCGACGTCGCCCAGGGCATCGCGCATTCCCGCAGCTGGCACCGCGCCTTCGAGCGCATCGAGTTCGGCAAGGTTCCGGTGGTGGCAGTGCTGCACGGCGCGGTGGTGGGCGGCGGGCTCGAAATCGCGGCGGCATGCCATATCCGGGTGGCCGACGCGTCGGCCTATTACGCGCTGCCGGAAGGCAGCCGCGGCATCTTCGTCGGCGGCGGCGGCTCGGTGCGCCTGCCGCGCCTCATCGGCACCGCGCGCGTGACGGACATGATGCTGACCGGCCGCATCTACGACGCCGAGGAAGGCCAGGCGATCGGCATCTCGCAGTATCTCGTCCCCCGCGGCGCGGGTCTCGCCAAGGGCATCGAGCTTGCCCGGCGCATCGCCAGCAACGCCCCCATGACCAATTTCGCCGTCACCCAGGTGCTGCCGCGCATCGCCGAGTCCGATCCCGCCAGCGGCTACGTCACCGAGGCGCTGATCTCAGCCATCGCCCAGGGCGACGACGAGGCCAAATCGCGGCTCAAGGCTTTTCTCGAGAAACGCGCGCCCAAAGTCGTGCGCGACAAGGTCGTGCGCGGCAAGACCGCGCCCAACTGACGCCGAGCGCAGGAAACGATGGCGGCACCGGTCAAGGAGCGTCGTCCCGAGATCGCCCCGGCGCCGCCGGTGCGGGCGGTGCGCCTCGGCC
>JBAUOM010000645.1:0-14339 GCA_049579765.1 Xanthobacteraceae bacterium | reverse complement strand
CCCCGGTCCTGCGCGCCGCCAAGGCGCACGAGGCGCGCCTGCTTGCCCCCTTCACCGTCGAGGAGCGCAGCGTCATCAAGCACGCGCTCGACCTCCTGATCAACGGCCGGGAATGAATGCGGCAGCGTGGCCCGGCTCCATGCGGGCCGGAGGAACTCCGATGCATATGATCGTGGCGTGACTTATTGCCGTCGCTGATGCTTCTTCGCGGTCGAGCGAGCGGTTGCTCGGCCGATGCACGGGCCGGCGCCGCCGCGGGCGCCGTCCTCGTCGCCTCTGTCAGCGACGCAGCTGCCCTCGTCCCGCCGATCGCATCACCTCTGCCGCGGACAGGACGCCCGCCTGACTGCTGAGCCCCTCCAACGCGACGGGAAGGCGTTGACGCCAATTGGGATGAGCGTCGGTCGTCCCGGGAAGGTTGACTTGGTCGGTCACTCCGAGGAGATCCTCCATCGACAGGATCAATAGGCGAGACGGCGCGTCCGCGAGAAATCTGGCCAACACGGCAAAGTCGATCGGTTCGCCGCCCGGCTGGTTCAATGCGCGTCGCAACGCGTCCAACGCGGCACCCCGTTCTTCCTCGGTCTCGCCGGTTTCCATGCCGAGCGCCCGCTTGACCGCGAGATCGCGCCGCTCTCGCCAACCGGCATAAGTCGGCAGGTCGTGCGTTGCAAATGTGACCAAGGCATCCCTTCGATAGGAGTCGAGAGCGCGAAAATCGCCGCCGGTCGAGCGCTCGAACAGCATGACTTGGTACGACCACAGTCCCCAGTCGGCGAGCGTTTCGCGAAAGTTCTCCGGCACCGTCCCGAGATCCTCGCCGATGACGATGCACCGGTTCGCCACGCTCGACAAGACGGTCACTGACAGCAGCGCCTCGAACGGACAGCGAATGTAGACGCCTCGGTCGGCCTGCATGCCGTCGGGAACGAGGAAGAGACGCTTCAATCCGAGGACGTGATCCAAGCGGATCGCGCCGGCGAAGTGCATCGAGGCCTGCAGCATTCGACGATAGGGCTCGAACTGCCGCCTTTCGAGCGCCACCGGATTGAAGGCCGCCAGACCCCACTCCTGGCCGGACCGATTGAGCGCGTCGGGCGGCGCCCCGATCGCCATCCCGGACAGGATGGCATCCTGGTCGCACCAGGCATCGAAGCCGTCGCGGCGAACCCCTACGGCAATGTCGAGATAGAGCCCGATCGCCAGGCTGCGCTCGCGCGCGCGCGCGCGACAGCGATCGAGCTGCTCGTGCGCCAACCATTGCACGTACTCGAAAAAGCCGACCTCCGCCGCCTCGGCGCGTCGAAAACGATCGAGGGCTTCTTCGTCTATTCTGCGCCACGGCGGCGGCCACTCCCACCAGGGGCGGCCGAGTCGGCGACGCAGCAACTCGAAACACGCAAACCGCGCCAACAAGGCTCCACGCGCTCGGCGGAACAGGCCGAAGGCGCGGCGCCGCTTAGGGCTGCCCGACTGGCGAAAGTTGGCATGCGCGAGCCTGAGCGCCTCCATCTTGGCCGCCGCGACGGCCTCGTAGTCGATCATGCTGTCGCTTCGAAACCGTTCGACGCTCGCCTCGAGCCGCGTCGCGCGCAGGCCTGGAAACTCCGGCACGGCCTCCACATCGATGTACAGCGGATTGAGAAACAGGCGGCTGTTCGGGAAATAGGGACTGGGCTCCGACGGCCGATCGTCGAATAAAGCGTGCAGCGGGTTCAACCCGACACCGGATGCTCCGAGATCGGCCGCCAGGTCGACCAGCGCGAGCAAATCGGTGAAATCGCCGTGACCCCAATTGCGGTCCGAGCGTACGCCGTAGAGCTGCACGGCGAGCGCCCACATGCGCTCGGGCGCGGATGTGCCGCCTTGATAGGCGCGGGGAGGGCAGACGATGAGCGAGGCTTCCTCCGTCACGGCCCCTGCCGGCGTCGTTGCCGTCACCAGCAGCCGGAATGCGCCCAACGACAGGGCCTGCGGCAGCGTCAGCAGGGGCGAAATATCGCAGCCTTCGGCGACCTTCTGCTGCGAGAATATTTCCCATCGCAGCGCCAATCCATCCGCAGCGGCAAGACGAACCACGCGGTCGGGTGGCGCGCGGACGATGATCGTCCGCGGCAACATGCGTGGGGCGAAGTCATCATCCCACGCCATGGCGCCGAGCAACCGCGAGACGACCTCCGGCTCGGCGGTCCGCAGACGCCCGAGCCCGTCGACATAGTGCGGCTCGATGCCGCAAAGCGCCGCCCGTTCGACATTAAGGTTCATCGCGGATCCGCTGTATCGTGACCGATTGCACACCTTGCATGCGATGCAAGACCGTAGCAATTTCCGCAAGCGACAACCGGGTTGGCGATGCTTGGTTCCGGCGGCGGAACCAAAGCGGGAGGTATCGGTTCCACCAACGTCCTCCCGGCGTCAAGGGGCCGGACCGGATGGCGAGGGATGAGCAGACCGTGACGGCCAATGTGACTATCTCGCTGGTGGGCGACGTCTCCGGTCGCCGCATCTACATCGAGGACGTCTATCCGCTCGTCGACGCCGGCCGGTTTGCGGTCAAGCGCATCGTCGACGAGCCGGTGGACGTGTGGGCGGATATTTTTCGCGACGGCCACGTCGTGCTCGCGGCGGATCTGTTGTGGCGGCCGGAAACGTCCGACAAGTGGTCGCGCGTTCCGATGCGGATCCATGAGAACGACCGTTGGATGGGGAGCTTCATTCCCCGGGCAGTAGGGCGCTATGTCTATGCCATCGAGGCCTGGACCGACCTGTTCGCGACCTGGCGCCACGACTTCCTCGCCAAACGGCAAGCCGGTATGGATGTCGGGCTCGAGATCGAGGAGGGTCGCAGACTGCTGGCGTTCCTAAAACCGCAAGACCCGGCGCAGGCGCGTCTCATCCGCGGAATTCGTCGCATGACCACGCTGGCCGACGATCCAGCCCCGCTCCTCTCGGAGGAATTGGCGGTCGCCGCCCGTGACGGCGCGCGTGCCGACCTCACGCGGGGCGCCAACTATCCGCTGGTCACCGACCGGCCCGTTGCGCGAGCCGGAGCCTGGTACGAAATGATGCCTCGCAGCCAGGGCAGCGTCCCCGGCCGGTACGGGACGTTCGACGACTGCATCGCCAGGCTGCCGGAGATCGCTGCGCTGGGCTTCGATGTCGTCTATCTCCCGCCGATCCACCCGATCGGGCGCGTCAACCGCAAGGGACGCAACAATTCGCTGACCGCCGCGCCCGACGATCCCGGCAGTCCCTATGCCATCGGCTCGGCCGAAGGCGGGCACGATGCCGTGCATCCCGAACTCGGCACGCTCGAGGATTTCCGGCGGCTGGTGCATGCCTGCGCGGATCAGGGGATGGAAATCGCGCTCGATTTCGCCATCCAATGCTCGCCCGACCATCCGTGGCTCAGCGAGCGTCCGGAATGGTTCAAGCGCAGACCGGACGGCTCGATCCAATACGCGGAAAACCCGCCGAAGAAGTACGAGGACATCGTCAATCCCGATTTCTACGGCAACGGCAGCGAAGAGCTCTGGCGAGCCTTGTGCGATGTGGTGCTGTTCTGGGTTCGGCAGGGCGTGCGCATCTTTCGCGTCGACAATCCGCACACCAAGCCGTTTCCGTTCTGGGAATCGCTGATCCGCCAGGTGCAATCGGTCGATCCGAACGTCATTTTCCTGTCCGAGGCGTTTACCCGGCCGAAGGTCATGAAGGCGCTCGCCAAACTCGGCTTCACTCAGTCCTACACCTATTTCACGTGGCGTACCGGCAAGGAGGAGCTGCAAGCCTATTTGAGCGAGCTCACCCGCTATCCGGAGCGCGAGTATTTTCGGCCCAACTTTTTCGTCAACACGCCGGACATCCTGCCGGTCCATCTGCAGAGCGGCGAGCCCTGGATCTTCAAGGCACGCGTTGCGCTCGCCGCCACGCTGTCGGCGAGCTATGGCATCTACAACGGATTCGAATTGCTGGAGCACGAGCCGATCCCGGGCCGGGAGGAGTACCTCAACTCGGAAAAATACGAGCTGAAGGTCCGGGACTGGGACAAGCCGGGCAACATCAAGAGCTATATCGGCCACCTCAATCGGATCCGGCATGACAATCCTGCTCTGCTTCAGACCGGCAGGCTACGCTTTGCACAGATCGACGACAAAGACGTGATAGGCTTCGTGAAGGAGTCGGTCGACGGTCACAATGCCGTGGCGGTCGCGGTGGCGTTGGCGAAGGAAGGCCCGCGGGAGTTCTGGTTCCATTTCGGCGACATCGAAATCGGTCCGTCCGGCTCGCGGCACAGGGTCAAGTCCATTCGGAACCTGATCACCGGCGAGCAGCACATGATCGAGTGGGGCGGCGTCCGCCTGCGTATCGATCAGCAACAGGACCCTGCCTTGCTCTTCCACTGCTTCGCGTGAGGTCCTTTCGTGCATGTGGCCGCCGACATCAGAGTCGATCCCAAGCTCGAAGCCGACGAGCTGTGGTTCAAGGACGCCATCATCTATCAGCTGCACGTCAAGGCATTCGCCGACAGCAACAACGACGGCATCGGCGACTTCGGCGGGCTGACGGAAAAGCTCGATTACCTGCAGGACCTCGGCGTTACCGCGCTCTGGCTGTTGCCGTTCTATCCCTCTCCTGGGCGCGACGACGGCTACGACATTTCGGACTACCGCCAGATCAATCCCGATTTCGGCACGATGCAGGATTTCCGGCGCTTCATGCATGAGGCCAAGCGTCGAAAGCTGCGCGTGATCACCGAGCTGGTCGTCAACCACACCTCGGATCGCCACCCCTGGTTCCTGCGCGCACGCCGCAGCAAACCGACCTCCGATGCCCGCAACTGGTACGTCTGGAGCGACACCGACCAGAAGTTCGCTGGGACCCGCATCATCTTCAGCGACACGGAAAGCTCGAATTGGACCTGGGACCCGCAGGCTCAGGCCTACTACTGGCACCGCTTCTTCTCGCACCAGCCGGATCTCAACTTCGACAATCCGCGCGTGCTGATGGCGATGACCCACCTGATGCGGCGCTGGCTCGATATGGGCGTGGACGGTTTCCGGCTCGATGCGATCCCCTATCTCTGCGAGCGCGAGGGAACCAGCAACGAAAATCTCCCCGAAACCCATGCCGTTATCAAGAAGATCAGGGCCGCGCTCGATGCCTATGCGCCGGGCAAGCTCCTCCTCGCCGAGGCCAACCAATGGCCGGAGGACGTCTCCGCCTATTTCGGGGACGGCGACGAGTGCCACATGGCCTATCACTTCCCGCTGATGCCGCGGATCTACATGGCGATCGCGCAGGAAGACCGCTTTCCCATCACCGACATCCTGCGGCAGACCCCCGACATTCCGGATAATTGCCAGTGGGCCATGTTCCTGCGCAACCACGACGAGCTGACGCTCGAAATGGTGACCGATGTCGAGCGCGATTATCTCTGGTCCACCTACGCTACCGACCCGCGGGCCCGCATCAATCTCGGGATCCGGCGCCGGCTGGCGCCGCTGATGGACAACGACCGGCGCAAGATCGAGCTCATGAACGCGCTGCTCATGTCGTTTCCGGGCACGCCGATCATCTACTACGGCGACGAGATCGGCATGGGCGACAACTTCTATCTCGGCGATCGCAACGGCGTGCGCACGCCCATGCAGTGGACGCCCGATCGCAACGGCGGCTTCTCCCGCTGCGATCCCGCGCGGCTCTACCTGCCGATGATCATGGACCCGGTCTACGGCTACGAGGCGGTCAACGTCGAAGCCCAGTCCCGCAGTCTTGCTTCGCTGCTGAGCTGGACCAAGCGCCTGATATCGGTGCGCAAGTCGAGCAGGATTTTCGGCCGGGGCTCGTTCAGCTTTCTGCGGCCGGCGAACCGCTCCGTATTCGTCTACATGCGGCAGTACGAAAACGACGTATTGCTCTGCGTCGCCAATCTGTCGCGCTCGGCACAGGCGACCGAGATCGACCTCTCGCCCTGGCGCGGGCGTATTCCCTTCGAAATGCTCGGGCGAACGAAGTTCCCGCCGATCGGTGAGGGCGCCTATGTGGTGACGCTCGCCCCCTACGGCTTCTATTGGTTTCAGCTCTTGGAGACGACGGCATCGGCTGCGGAGGTCCACAGCACCCCCATGGAATTCGAGACCCTGGTCGTTACCCAGGGCTGGCGGTCGCTCCTGCAGGGCCGCTCGAAAGCCGTTCTCGAGCGCGATGTGCTGCCGCCTTTTCTCGCCGGCCGACGCTGGTTCGCGGAACGCGGCAACTCGTCGACCGCCTGCCGCGTGGTCGGCGCCTGTCCGCTCGATACCGCCGAGCAGAATCTCGGTATTGCGTTCGTCGAGGCGGAGGGCAAACGCGGAACCGCAACTTACCTGTTGCCGTTGAGCATCAGCTGGACCCGCTTCGATCCGACCCGACCCCACCTCAATGCCCTTGCCGCCGTGCGACGCGGTCCGCGCCAGGGCACCCTGGTCGATGCGGCAACCGATGCGGCTTTCATCTCGCTGGTTCTCGACCACTTGCGTGCGTCGCGGACCATCGCGGGAGATCAATGGAGTCTCGAATTCCGGCCCACGAGCAGGGTTTCCGAGAGCGGCAAGCTCCCGATTCAGAATGTGCGCGCCGTCGATACCGAACAGTCCAATACCACCGCTCTCGTGGACAACCGATACGTGGTGAAGCTCTTCCGTCGGCTCGAACCCGGCGTCAATCCGGAGATCGAGATCGGTCGCTTCCTGACCGATACGGTCGCCTTCCCCAACGCTCCGCCGCTGTTGGGGGCGGTCGAGCTCAGGGAGAATGGAGCCGGCAGCGCCGTCGCGGTCGTGCATGAATACGTCGAGAATCAGGGCGATGCCTGGACGCTCACCAGTGCCTACCTCGATCGTTTCGTCGAAGAGCAACGCCTGTTGACGGCCGAGGCCGCGGAACACAGCGACGAGCAGGCGGCTTACGGGCGGCGGATGGAGCAGGTCGGACGGCGCGTCGCCGAGCTGCAATTGGCGCTCGCGGGCCGGGGCGACGTCGTCGATTTCGCACCCGAACCGATCACCTCCGCCGACATCCAAGGCTGGACTGAAAATCTGCTGCAGCGCGCCGACCGCGCGCTCGACGAATTGGTGCGCCGACGTCCCGACCTGAAGGACCACGACGTACGACTCGTCGACGAAATCCTGGCGAGGCGCCGGACGCTGCCCGACCGACTGGGCGAATTGTTGCCGGCAAGTCTCGATATCATGAAGATTCGGCATCATGGAGACTTCCACCTCGGGCAGATGCTGATCGTCAAGGACGACGTCTTCATCATCGACTTCGAGGGCGAGCCGCGCCGCAGCATCGAGGATCGCCGGCGCAAGGCGCCCGCCGCCCGCGACGTGGCGGGCCTCATCCGCTCGATCGACTATTCCGCGACGGCGGCCTTGGAGCGCGCGCTCAAGTCCGCGCCCGACGACCAGGGCAGGCTCGCGGGCGCGCTCGATCGATGGCGCGAGCATTCGGTCGCGGCCTTCCTCGCCGCCTATCGGCAAGCGTTGGGCGAGGCGAGCCTCTGGCCGCGCGCGTTGGATGTCGCCGACCGCCTTCTCGATTTTTTCCTGCTGGAGAAGGCGTTCTATGAAATCGAGTACGAGCTTGCCCATCGGCCCGACTGGCTGCAGGTGCCGCTCGCCGGTACTTGGCGCATCCTCACGCGCGGGGAGGCGACGCCAGAATGAGCTCGCTCTCGCCGGAGGCCTACGCGATCATCGAAGGCCGCCATTCCGATCCGTTCCACTATCTCGGCCCGCACATCGAAGGCGAGGTGCCGCTTGTTCGCGTCTTTCTTCCCGACGCCGAAGGCGTCGCCGTCGTCGACGAAGCGGGACACGAATGCGACCTCGAGCGCATTCATGACGCTGGCTTGTTCGAGGGACGGTTCGCCAACGGCACTCGCCGCTATCGCCTGCGGGCGCGCTACGGCGATCATCAGTTCGAGATCGAGGATCCCTATCGTTTCCCTCCGATCCTGTCGGACTTCGATCTTTACCTGCTCGGCGAAGGAACGCAGACGCGCCTCTACGAGAAGCTGGGCGCCCATCCGATGGTGCTGGACGGGATCGCGGGGGTCGCATTCGCGGTATTCGCGCCATCGGCGCGGCGCGTCAGCGTCGTGGGCGACTTCAATTCGTGGGATGGACGGCGCCACGCCATGCGGGTGCGCGGCAACGGGTTCTGGGAGATCTTCGTGCCCAAGGCCAACCCGGGCGACAGGTACAAGTACGAGATCATCGGCCCGGAGGGCCGCCTGCTGCCATTGAAGTCCGATCCACTGGCATTCGCAGCAGAGCTGCGGCCGCAGACGGCCTCCATCGTCGTGGATTTGGATGCCGTTCCCCGCCCGCAACCTGCTCCCGCCGGCGCCAACGCGTTGAATGCGCCGATTTCGATCTATGAGGTACATCTCGGCTCGTGGCGTCGCCGGCCGTCCGAGGGCGGGCGCTGGCTGAGCTACCGCGAGCTGGCGGAGGAATTGCCGGCCTACGCGCGCGCGCTCAATTTCACCCACATCGAATTCCTGCCGATCAACGAGCACCCGTTCGACGGATCCTGGGGCTACCAGCCCACCGGTTTGTTCGCTCCGACCAGCCGATTCGGCGCTCCAGCCGACTTTGCCGCGCTGGTCGATGCCTGCCACCGCGCCGGCTTGGCCGTCATCCTCGATTGGGTGCCGGGACACTTCCCGGATGACCCGCACGGGCTGAGCCAGTTCGACGGCACGGCTCTCTACGAGCATGCCAACCCGATGCAGGGCCGGCATCTCGATTGGAACACGCTCGTCTATAACTACGGGCGCACGGAAGTCGCCAACTTCCTCCTCGCCAACGGTTTGTTCTGGCTCGATCGCTACGGCGTCGACGGGCTGCGCGTCGATGCCGTCGCTTCGATGCTTTACCTCGATTACAGCCGGCCGCCGGGTGCCTGGATCCCGAACAGATTTGGCGGGCGGGAAAACCTCGAGGCCATCAGCCTGATCCGGCGCTTCAACACCGAGGTGTTCTCGGGCTTTCCCGGTGCGACCACGGCGGCGGAGGAATCGACCGCCTGGCCGATGGTCTCGAAGCCGATCGATTGGGGCGGGCTGGGGTTCGGCTACAAGTGGAACATGGGATGGATGCACGACACCCTCGACTACATCGGCAAGGACCCGATCTACCGCAAGCACCATCACGGCCAGGTCCTGTTCGGGCTGCACTACGCATTTTCCGAGAATTTCATCCTGCCGCTCTCCCATGACGAGGTCGTGCACGGCAAGCGATCCCTCCTAGGCCGCATGCCGGGCGACGAATGGCAGCGCTTCGCGAACCTGCGCGCGTATTACGGTTTCATGTTCGGCCACCCCGGCAAGAAGCTGCTGTTCATGGGCGGGGAATTCGGGCAGGAACACGAATGGCGCCACGACCACGCGCTCGACTGGCATCTGACCGAGCGGCCGCGGCATGCGGGCATCCAGGCCTTGATCCGCGACCTCAACCACCTGTATCGGACCCTGCCGGCGCTGCACGAGCTCGACTGCGACGACGCCGGATTCGAATGGCTGGTCATGCACGACGCCGAGCGCAGCGTCTTCGCCTGGCTGCGCAAGGGACGTCAGACGCGCGAGCGTTGCCTGGTCGTGGTCAATTTCACGCCGGAGGTGTATCGGGATTATCGGATCAGGGTCCCGTTCTCCGGGGCTTGGCGTGAGGTTCTCAACACCGACTCCGCCCTCTACGGCGGCAGCAATGTCGGCAACGGCGGCGCTGTCAGCACGTTGGACGAGGGCACGATTCCAGAGGTCAGCCTTGTTGTTCCGCCACTTGCCGCAATTTTTCTCGTCCCGGAGCGGTAATGCGCGCCTTTCGGGCGGGGCGCCGTTTCCGCTCGGGGCCAGCTGGGATGGGCGCGGCACCAATTTCGCGCTGTTTTCGGCGACCGCCGAGAAGGTCGAGCTCTGCCTGTTCGATCGCCAGGGCCGTCGCGAGATCGAGCGCGTCGTGCTGCCCGAACGGACCGAGGAGGTCTGGCACGGCTATCTCAACGATGTCGCGCCCGGACAATTATATGGCTATCGGGTCTACGGACCCTACCATCCTGAGCGCGGACTGCGCTTCAACCATCACAAGCTGCTCGTCGACCCCTACGCCAAGCAGCTGATCGGACGGCTGGTCTGGAGCGACGCGCATTTCGGCTATCGCGCCGGCAGCGCGCGCGCGGACCTGTCTTTCGACCGGCGCGACAATGCGCGCGGAATGCCGAAGGGAGTGGTGATCGAGGAGGCCTTCACCTGGGGGCAGGAACGCAGGCCCTCGATCCCTTGGGAAGACACCATCATCTATGAGGCGCACGTCAAAGGCATGACGCAGCAGCGCGAGGACGTGCCTCCCGCGTGGCGCGGCACGTTCCGCGGGCTCACCGCGCCGGCGATCATCAATCACCTCAAGCGGCTCGGGGTGACCGCGATCGAGCTGCTTCCCATCCACGCCTTCGTCGATGACCGGCACCTGATCGAGCGTGGGCTCAGCAACTACTGGGGCTACAGCACCTTGGGCTTTTTTGCCCCCGAACGTCGCTACTCCTTGGATGGATCCCTTGACGAGTTTCGCTCCACGGTCTCGCGCCTGCACGACGCCGGCATCGAGGTCATTCTCGATGTCGTCTACAATCACACGGCCGAAGGCAATCACCTCGGACCGACGCTCAGCTTTCGCGGCATCGACAACACGTCGTACTACAAGCTGTTGCCGGACCAGCCTCGCTACTACGACGACTTCACCGGCTGCGGCAACGCGCTCAATCTCGGCCATCCGCGCGTGCTCCAGATGGTGATGGATTCGCTGCGTTATTGGGTGCAGGCGTGTCATATCGACGGCTTCCGCTTCGACCTCGCGACCACCCTCGCGCGCGGCCCCGCCGGCTTCGATGGCGACACCGCGTTCTTTGCGGCCATCCGGCAGGATCCCGTCCTGGCCGGAACGAAGATGATCGCCGAACCCTGGGATGTCGGGCCCGGCGGCTACCAGGTCGGCGGCTTTCCGCCGGGCTGGTCGGAGTGGAACGATCATTTTCGCCGCACGCTGCGACGCTACTGGTCGGGCGAAGGCAACCTCATCGGCGAGCTTGGCAACCGCATGACCGGCTCGGCCGACGTGTTCGACCGCGACCATCGCAGCCCGCGCGCGAGCATCAACCATGTGACGGTGCACGACGGATTTACGCTTGCCGATCTCGTCAGCTACGAGCGCAAGCATAACGAAGCCAACGGCGAGGACAATCGCGACGGCTCCGACGACAATTACAGTACGAATTGCGGCGTCGAAGGACCCACGAGCGATCCCGATATTCTCGAGTTGCGGCGCCAGTTGCGGCGCAACTATCTCTCGAGCCTCATGCTGGCGCAGGGCGTGCCGCTGCTGCTGGCCGGCGACGAAGTCGGCAACAGCCAGAACGGCAACAACAATGCCTATTGCCAGGACAATCCGATCGGATGGGTAGACTGGTCCGCGCTCGGCCGCGAGGGCGACGATATGAGCGGCCTGGTGGCGGAGCTCACGGCCCTGCGCCGGGATTTTCCGCAGCTCTGCCCGCGGCGCTGGGTCGAAGGCCGTCGCGCGGACGGTTCCTTCGGCGTCCTCTGGCTGACGCCGCGGGCCACCGAGATGACCGAACCGGACTGGAATTTTCCCGAGGGGCGGTTCTTGTCCTACGTGCTCGGCCCGATGGAGCAAGGCAAGCCTGCGCTCTACGTCGTGCTCAATGTCGCCAACGAGACGATCGAGTTCATCCTTCCCACTTTGCCCGGATACCGGCGCTGGACGCTGCTCGTCGATTCGACGTCGAAGCCGCGTGCCGGCGAGGAGCTTGCCTCAGGCTCGGCCCTGCAGGCGCCGCCCCGTTCGGTTCTGGCATTTGCGGGGATGGCATGACCGGCGGCGTGCGTTTCGGCGCCGAATTGCATCGCGACGGCGTCACCTTCCGGCTGTGGGCCCCGGCGGCGAAGCGCGTCGAGCTCGTGCTTGACCGTGCGCATGCCATGCCGGCGCTGGCGGAGGGTTGGTACGAGGCCGCGATCCCCGGGCTGCGCGCGGGCGCGCTTTACAAATATCGCATCGACGGCGAGATCGAGGTCCCCGATCCGGCCTCGCATTTCCAGCCCCGCGACGTCACCGGACCGAGCGAGGTGATCGATCATGCGCGCTTCGCGTGGCGGACGGCGCAATGGCGCGGTCGGCCGTGGCAGGAGGCGGTCGTCCTGGAGCTTCACGTCGGGACATTCACGCCCGGCGGCACGTTTCGATCCGCGATCGAGCGCCTCGACGAGGTGGCCGACGCCGGCGTGACCGCGATCGAATTGATGCCGATCGCCGATTTCGCGGGGCGCAGGAACTGGGGCTACGACGGCGTTCTGTTCTACGCCCCGGACAGCAGCTACGGCCGTCCGGATGATCTGCGGGCCTTGATCGACGCGGCGCACGCGCGCGGGCTGATGGTCCTGCTCGACGTCGTCTACAATCATTTCGGCCCGGAAGGCAATTATCTGCGCCGCTATGCGCCGGAGTTCTTCGCTCCCGCGCACACGCCGTGGGGAGACGCCGTCGACTATCGCGTTCCGCAAGTGCGTGCGTTCGCGATCGAAAATGCCCTGCACTGGCTCGCGCACTACCGCTTCGACGGCCTGCGGCTCGACGCCGTTCATGCCATCGTCGAGCCCGGGCAGCCCTCGATCCTGCATGATCTCAGCCACGGGGTCGGGCAATTCGCCGCCGCCGAAGGACGCGCCATCCACCTCGTGCTCGAGAACGACGACAATCGCGCGAGCCTGCTCGATCCGCGCACGGATCCCCCGCAGGGGAAATACCGTGCCCAGTGGAACGACGACTACCACCACGCCTGGCACGTTCTCCTGGCCGGCGAGAGCAAGGGCTACTATCAGGACTATGCCGATCCCGGCCGCCACCTGGCGCGCGTCCTGGCTTCGGGATTCGCCGCGCAGGGCGATATCTCTCCTCACCGTCAGGGCCGCCGGCGCGGAGAAGCATCCGGCTTCCTGTCGCCGCTGGCCTTCGTCAATTTCCTCCAGAACCACGACCAGATCGGCAACCGGCCGCTGGGCGAGCGGCTGGCGACGCAGGCCGACGAAGCCGCGCTCTCCGCGGCGCTGGCCATCACGCTGATCGCCCCGATGCCGCCGCTCTTGTTCATGGGCGAAGAATGGGGGGCAACCCAGCCGTTTCCGTTTTTCTGCGATTTCCCCGAGCGGCTGGCCGCAGCGGTGCGCAAGGGCCGGCGCGAGGAGTTCAAGACCGCCTATGCCGAGCTCGGCGATGCCATTCCCGATCCGCTCGCGGAGGCGACGTTTCGGTCGGCCGTGCTTGATTGGAACGGACGCGCGGCGCCGCAGGGGCGCAGGCGGCTCGGCTTCGTTCGCGACCTGCTGCGCATCCGGCAAAGCGAGATCGTGCCTCACCTCGCGAGCGCGGCGTTCGGCTCGGCGCAATGGGAGAGGACGGTGCTGACGGCGCGCTGGTCGTTGGGTCATGCAGCGGCACTCGTGTTGCTGGCCAATTTGTCGAACGCCGCGACCGATCGGCCGCCGCGCTTTCGATCGGGTCGGCCGATCTGGCGCGGCGATCCCGGCGACGTGCTGCCGCCTTGGAGCGTGTTCTGGAGCATCGGAGCGGTCTGATGCCGCCGACCCTCCCGCTCGCAACCTACCGTCTGCAACTTGCGCCGAGCTTCGGTTTTGATGCCGCCGCTGCGACGGTCCCCTATCTGAAGGCCCTCGGCATCAGTCATCTCTATGCATCGCCGTTCCTCAAGGCGCGCGCAGGCAGCAGCCACGGTTACGACGTCGTGGACCACGGCGCGCTCAATCCCGAGCTCGGCGGCGAGGAAGCCTTCGCCCGCTTGTGCGCCGCGCTCGAGCTGGCGGATGTCGGGCTCATCCTCGATTTCGTGCCCAACCATATGGGCGTGCATTACGCCGACAATCCCTGGTGGCTCGACGTGCTGGAATGGGGACCGAAATCGCCCTATGCGGCGTCGTTCGACATCGATTGGCTGTCGCTGCCCGGCCACCCGCGCACCGGGGTCTTGATCCCGATCCTCGGGAGCTCGTACGGCCAAGCGCTCGAAGGCGGCGAGATCGAGCTTCGCTACGATCCGGCCGAAGGCAGTTTTTCGGCCTGGTATTACGAGCATCGGCTCCCGATCGATCCGAGCCGTTACGGCGAAATCCTGCACAAGGTGGTGACCGAGGCCGGCGCGGCCGAAACGCCGGCGGGCCGCACGCTGCTCGAACTGGCGGCACGCTATCGCGGCCCGGGCAATCC
>JBAUOM010000644.1:0-3488 GCA_049579765.1 Xanthobacteraceae bacterium | reverse complement strand
CTCCCGTTGCAGCGCCTCTTCCTCGGCGGCGAGCCGCGCCAGCGCGGCGTCGGCATCGGCGGCAAGGCGCCGCTCACGTTCGATGTCGTCGCCGAACTGCACCAGTCGCCGGTCGAGCTCGGCCATGCGTTCCTTGGCCCGCGTCTCCTCGCGCTCGAGCGTCTCCCGCGCCATCACCAACCGTTGCAGGGCGGCGGCGGCCCTGGCCTCGGCCTCGCGCAAGGCCGGCAATTCGGCGGCCGCGAGCACCTGCTGCTTGGATGTCTCGGCCTGCTCGCCGGTGCGTTCGGCAACCAGGCGAACGGCCGCCGTCTTGGCGCTTTCGGCTTCCGCGAGTTCGGCATTGGCGGCGACCCAGCGCAGGTGGAACAGCGTCGCCTCGGCCTGGCGAACCTGTTGCGCCACGGCGCGGTAGCGCACCGCCTGCCGCGCCTGTTTCTTCAGCGCGTCCATCTGCGCCGCGAGCTGACCGATCACGTCCTCCAGCCGCGCGAGGTTCTGCTCGGCCGCGCGCAGCCGCAGCTCCGCTTCGTGCCGTCGCGCATGCAGGCCCGATATCCCGGCGGCCTCCTCGAGCACGCGCCGGCGCTGCTCCGGCTTGGCCTGGATGATCTCGCCGATCCGCCCCTGATGCACCATCGAAGGCGAGCGCGAGCCGGTCGATGCGTCGGCAAACAGAATATGCACGTCGCGTGCGCGCACCTCGCGGCCGTTGATGCGGTAGGTGGAGCCCGCCTCGCGCTCGATGCGGCGCGATATGTCGAGGGTGTCGTGGTCGTTGAACTGGGCCGGCGCCTTGCGCCAGCGATTGTCGATCTGGATCGCGACCTCGGCATTGTTGCGCCCCGGCCGGCTGTTGGTACCGGAGAAGATCACGTCGTCCATGTCGGCGGCGCGCAGCGACTTGTGCGAGGTCTCGCCCATCACCCAGCGCAGCGCCTCGACCAGGTTCGATTTGCCGCAGCCGTTGGGACCGACCACGCCGGTGAGTCCCGGCTCGATCAGGAAATCGGTCGGCTCGACGAAGGACTTGAAGCCGAGGAGGCGCAGCCGCGTGAGTTTCATACCGACGCCGTTCCGATACTAGAGGGCTCGCCCCGGCGATATCGCCCAGGGCTCCG
The DNA here is from genome assembly GCA_049579765.1 of Xanthobacteraceae bacterium. Lineage (GTDB taxonomy): Bacteria > Pseudomonadota > Alphaproteobacteria > Rhizobiales > Xanthobacteraceae > VAZQ01. The sequence goes on along the minus strand of JBAUOM010000644.1, from coordinate 2,367 downwards.
GCCCATGGGGTGGGTCGAGCGGGGGGTGGAGGCAGGCCGCATCGACGGGGAGAATGAATCGCCGAGCGCGATTTCGCAACAGAAGGAAGACGTTGTCCCGCCTCTCGTGTGTATGGGGCCGACGGGCGGCCGGGGCGACCCCGGAACGCCCGCTATCCGCCCCACCAAGAGAAAAAATGGTTAAAAAACCGTTATCAGCCCTTGAGATAAGGAGCGACTTGCTTGTCCAATTCCTCGGCCGTGAGGGCGCCGCGGAAAATCTTGCCGTTGATGAAGAAGGTCGGCGTGGAGTTCACGTTGAACTTGGTCGCCGCCCGCGTGCGCGTTTCCTCGATGCCGTTGAGCATCTTCTGATTCGCCAGGCATTCGTCGAAGGTCTGCTGCGTGAACCCGGCCTGCTTGGCGATGTTGAACATCGGCTGCAGCGGCTTCTGCACCACCCAATCCTTCTGCTGGGCGAAGAAGGTGTCGATCAGCGGGAAATATTTGTCCTTGCCGGCGCAGCGCGCCAGCATGGCGGCGGCGGCGGCGAGCGGATCGAGCGGGAATTCGCGGAAAATGAAGCGAACCTTGCCGGTATCGATGTATTTCTTCTTCAGCTCCGGATAGGTCGTTTCATGGAAATGGCTGCAATGGGGGCACGTCATCGACGCGTATTCGATGATCGTGACCGGGGCATTTTCCGCGCCCTGCACCTCGTCGCCGAGCGGCCCCGGCATCATCAACTCGCCGAGCGAGACCTCGGCGCCGCCGGCCGGCTGAGCCTCCGCGGTATCGGGGCGCGGCCACAGATAATAGCCGCCCCCGGCGGCGATCACGGCGACGACCGCAGCGCCGCCGATCAACAAGTTTCGCCGCGTGACGCTCGAGCTCGTCTGGGGTTCCTCGGTCTTGTCCATGGCCATATGTCCGTCTGATCGAACCGATTTTCGCCCAAATCCGCCGCCGTCGCTACCCTGACAGCGCGAATGTGGCAATGGGGAGCCATGCCGCCAAGGCTGGCGGTCACGACTGTTTGATGGCCGCCCCGAGCCGGGCGAGTGCGTCACGCAGCTTCTCGTCCGCAATCTCGGTGAGGCCGGCGGCAATGCGCGCTGCCGCCTCGGGGTCGGGAATTGGGCATTGCGGGGCCGCCTTGCGGCTGAGCGGCGCCTGCCGCAACCGCAGCCCGCCCACGGCCTTCCAGCCGAAGAAGCGGTTCACGCGTTCGAGCACGACGCTCGACAGGTGCTGGATTTCGATTGCGGTCGGCCCCTCGACCCGCAGCACGAGAATGCCGGGCTCCGGTGCTTGGCCTTCGGCGCGGCGAGGCCACTGGATCTTTTCCGGTTGCGAATGGTCGGCAATCTCCGGCCCGACAATCTCGGTCCAGCGAGTGACGAGCTCGCTGGCGGCGAAGCCCTGCTTGGCGAAGGCATCCTTGAGCGTCCTGTGCAGAAGGTCCGCCAACGAGCGCGGATAGGATTTGCCGGGCTTGTTCACGCGCGGGGGCTCTGCCACATCGGTCCGTCATGACGCTAGCAGCTGGGACCGAGCTGGGAAAGCGCGCAACGCGCCGCCCACTGGGCGAGGATTTGCTCGCTTGGTACGACCGCCATCGCCGTTCGCTTCCCTGGCGCGCACGGCCCGGGGAGGCGCCCGACCCCTATCGCGTGTGGCTCTCCGAAATCATGCTGCAGCAGACCACCGTGAAGGCGGTCGCGCCTTACTTCGTGCGTTTCGTCGCGCGCTGGCCCGACGTGCGGGCGCTGGCGGCGGCCGCGCTCGACGACGTGCTCCGGTTGTGGGCCGGGTTGGGCTATTACGCGCGCGCCCGGCATCTGCACGCCTGCGCCAGGGCGGTGGTCGAAGGCCACGATGGTCGCTTCCCGCGCAGCCCAACGGAGCTCGGCAAGCTTCCCGGCGTCGGCCCCTATACCGCGGCGGCGATCGCGGCGATCGCCTTCGACGCTCCGGCGGCGGCGGTCGACGGCAACGTAGAGCGCGTGGTGGCGCGGCTGTTCGCCGTCGCCGCGGAACTGCCGGCGGCCAAGGCCGAGATTCGAGGCCTCGTCGAACGGCTGATCCCGGCCGGGCGCGCCGGCGACTTTGCGCAAGCGCTGATGGACCTCGGCGCCACCATCTGCACGCCCAAGAGACCCGCCTGCGCGGTTTGTCCGTGGATGCAAGCGTGCGCGGCGCGACGGCGGGGTGATCCCGAGATTTTCCCGCTCAAGACGCGCAAGCGCGAAGGCCGCCTGCGCCGCGGGGCGGCCTTCGTCGCCGTTCGCGCCGACGGTTCCGTGCTGCTGCGCTCGCGCCCGCTCGAGGGATTGCTCGGCGGCATGACCGAGGTGCCGACGACCGAATGGGCGGCCGACTTCGAGG
>JBAUOM010000643.1:0-2470 GCA_049579765.1 Xanthobacteraceae bacterium | reverse complement strand
CCGGCCGGAAGGCGTTGAAAAAAGCGCCCTTGCAGATCGGCCGCCCTCGAATTGCATTCACGCAATGAGGTGAAGCCATAAGCGATGAGGTGAAGCCATAAGCGATAAAGGCGAAAAATGGAGGACGTCAATGGAGCGGACGCTCGAGAACGAAGACGCTTCCGTACGCCGGCAGTCGCCGCATGAATGGGGGAAACTGATACGCAAGCTGCGCTGGATCGGTTTGGACGACGAAGCGCGGCGACTGGAGCTGGCGGTGAGGACTCTGCCGCCGGAAGAAAGGGGCAGCGTGTAGGTCGGGCCGTTCAGCACCGACTAGCGCTTGTCCCGATTAGCTGGAATCGGGATCCGCTCTAGATTCCTTGGCTTTGCGCATGTCCTTGGCGGAAAACCGGTTCCCACCCTCGGGTCAAGCCCGAGGGCAGGCTTTTCCGGGACATTCGCCAATGGTCCGCTTCCGAAGCTCGCCCGCTATTGCTTTCCGGAGGTCTTCGCCGATTTCGCTTCCGCCGGGTCGACCGAGAAGGTGATATACGCGGTCCATCCTTCGAGCCGGTTCTGGGCGTTGAACTCGTAGTAGCCCCTGAGGTTGAGGTATCCCTGCCGGTCCGCAAACGGAAAGAAGAATCCGATCTGCGGCCCAATGCCCGCCACCCGCGACTTGAACGTGCCCAGCCTGTCGCCGGAGCCGCCGTCGCCCGTCACCTGCCGATAGATATAGCCGACCGCGCCGACGTGCATCTTGTCGGACGCGTACGGCGAAACCGCCAGGTCCAGATGCGCGTCGGTTCCGCTCTGGTATCCGGTATGGGGATTGATGAAGTTGTAGGTGAACCCGAGCACCGCGGAGCCTTCGACTCCCAACTTTTCATCGAAATAAGTGTAGCCGGCGCCGGCGTCCGCCGCCCAGTGGCCCAGTCCGACACTCGACAGGAGATTGGGATCATAGGCGCCGACGGGAACGGCGGCCGTCGCGTAAACCATGAAATTGTGCACGCCCGACTTCCATTTCAGCGAAGCGTACGGGTTCAAGTCGCCGAACCCGACAAGCGAGTCGGATCGGCTTCCCGAGAGCGGTGGGCGTCCCGGCTCGGGCACGGTTTCTGCCGCGAAGCTGGTATTGCGTCCATACGTTACCGTCATCGCCACGGCCGCTTGTCCGCCCAGCACGGGCGTCGCGAAAGCATAGCTGGGCGTGAACATGAAGAAATCCGAGGGCGACGTCAGGCCGGTGTGAACCCTGCCGCCGCGCCGGAAGGTCGCCCCTGCGCTAGAGGCCGCCGTTGCGTGGTAGAACGTATTGTCGAACGACCATCCCGGCTCGGAGGGCACCGCCGCGAAGCTACCGAACTGGCCCTGCAGCCAGAAGCTCAGACCCGACTCGTCCGCCGCCGCGACATCGGCACAGGCGACGATACGAAGCGCAGCGAGCAGGCTTGCAACCCGAATCAGCGTCAGGCTTCGCGCGAGCATGAGCCTTCTCACGCCATCGTCGATGACGCGAGATCGGTATCATGGCTTGCTTCCATGCACCAGCAGGCCGCCGGCAAAGCCGGAATTTTCGAGCGGTCTGTCGCGCTCGTGCATCACCTTTGAATTCTTTTCGGCTTGGACGGAGCGGGGGCGCGCGCGGGACGCGATCGCCCAGCGATGTTCGACCGCATTTGGCATTTCGCGGCGGTCCTGCAGGAGGCGAGGGAGCGGCCTTCAACATTCGGCCGCCGACGGCTGCAGCGCCGTTCGCGGCAAATTCCGGAGGAATTGCCCGCCGGTTTTGATGAAGATCAAAATCTCCCGCGGCGACGGCCTCTAACAATTCCCCATGATCAAGACCGTGCTCGTTCCGGCAAGCGGCAGCGACACCGACCTCGTCGTGTTCGAAACCGCGCTCGCGGCCGCGCGGCCATGCCGGGCGCATCTCGAGTTCTTTCACCTGCGGGTCAGCTCGGGCGAGGCGTTGCGACATACGCCGCACGCCGCGTTCGCACGGGGAAAAGGCTTGCGGAATGCGCTGCAAGAATTGCACAACGAATCGGAAAGTCGCTCCGCAGCGGCACAGAGTCACTTCCGCGACTTCTGCGCACGGCACGAGATCGCCGTCGTCGACGCGCCCACCCCCTTTCACGCGGTGTCGGCAAGCTGCCATGAGGAACGCGGCCAGGGCGAGGAGCCCTTCATTACGCGAGCGCGCCTGCACGATCTCGTGGTGATGGGGCGCTTCACCCGTCCGAACGGATTGCCGCCGGAGCTAGTGCGCCTTCTGCTGGTCGGATGCGGCCGACCGGTTCTGATCGCGGGACCTCATGCGCCGCGCTCCCTCGGCGGCACCGTGATGGTTTGCTGGAAGGATGCCCGCGAGCCCGCCCGCGCGTTGACCGCGGCCATGCCGCTGCTGACCGAGGCGGAAAGGGTGGTGATCGCGGCGGTCGACGAGGGCCGCGCGTCGGCGAACGACGCCGCGGCGGTGGCG
>JBAUOM010000642.1:0-5435 GCA_049579765.1 Xanthobacteraceae bacterium | reverse complement strand
GTCTCCTGCGGGTTGCCGGAGGCATCGACGCGCCTCCAAGAGAGGGCGCCGAGGTCGTAGCTCTCCTGCGCGCGGGCCACCGCGGCGTCGGCGTCGGAGGCGTCGCGGCCGCGCCCGCCCACGCGTGCGATACGCGCGGCGAGATCGGCTTCCAGAAAAATGCCGTGGAACGCCACGCCGAGCGCTTGCGCGGACTGCTCGAGCAGCGCGCGCTCCTGCGGCTTCGCGAATACGGCATCGACGATGGCGCAATGGCCGGCGGCGAGCGCGCGGCGCGCCTTGTCGGCGATGGTCGCATAAACGCGGGCGGTCGCCGCGGGCGCATAAGCCTGCGCGGGCAGCTTTTCGTCCTCTTCCTTGCCGAACAAGGCCTTGCGCTCCACGTCCGAGCGCAGCACCACCGCCCCGGGCGCCGCCCCGAGCTCGGGCGCCAGCGCGCGCGCCAACGCCGACTTGCCGGTGCCGGAGAGCCCGCCGACGGTCATCAGCACCACCGGCGCGGGTGCGATCAGGCGCCGCGCCAGGTCGAAATATGTGCGCGCGCTGCACGCGATCCCGGCGGCGTTTTCCGGTGCCGACCGTTTGAGCCGCGCCGCCGTTACCATGGCCCGGATCGCCGCGCGCACCGACAGGAAGAACGGGAGCATCGCCAGCGCGTCGAGATCCTCCGGTCGCCTGGTGGCCAGGAGGTAGCGCTCGAGCACTCTATTGGCGGCGGCCTTGAGCTTGCGCTCCGTGAGGTCCATCAACAGGAACGCCAGGTCATAAAGCACGTCGCCCGACGCGATCAGCGGACTGAACTCGATGGCGTCGAACGGCACGGGCCGGCCCTCGAGCAGGACGATATTGCCGAGATGAAGGTCGCCGTGAATGCGGCGAACGAGCCCTCTGCGCGCGCGCTCGATCAGGAGCGGATGAATGCGGGCATAGGCGGCGCGGCTGGCGCGCGCGAGGGCATCGCTCTCGGCTGCCGGAAACAGCTCGGGCGTCTCGGCGAAGGCGATGAGGTGCTCCTCGACATAACCGGCGAGTGCCTTGATCCACGGCTCGGCCTCCACCACGGGGGCGTCGGCATGCGCCGCCGCCACCGCGCGACCGAGCGCATCGGCCAGCGGTGCGTCGATCTTGCCCGCTTCCGCCAGGTGGTCGAGGGTCGCGCGCTCGTCGAAACGGCGCATCTCTACCGCCCATTCCACCGGCGCGCCGCTGCCGTCGAGCGCCAAGCGGCCGTCCCGCTCGCGGGTGACCGCGGTGACGCGCCGATAGATTTCCGGAGCAAAAGGCTGATTGACCTCGAGTTCGGCCTCGCAGGCGAGTTTTCGCCGCTCGAGGGTCGAATAGTCGAGGAACGGAAAGCGCACCGCTCGCTTGATCTTGTAGGCGCGGTCGCCGGCCAGGAATACCGAGGCCGCATGGGTATCGATGCGCTTGACCTCGGCACCGCCGTGGGTCGCAGGGTCGGCAAGCAGCGCAAAGGCCGGCTCCTGGGACTCGCTTCCCGTCATCCCTCTCGCGGCTCCTTGCCATAGTCGATTTCGCCGTATCCCGGTCGTGTCCGGCATTGAGCCATGTCAACGTCGGGGCGCCTCGAAGCGTTCATCCTGGTATCCTGCTTGCAAAGCCCCCCGCGAGCCCAAGAGGAGGCCCGTCATGACCCAATTGCCGCACGCGCTCAAGCGCATCAGGCTCAACCTTGCCCGCTCCAAGGAATTCCCCCAGGGCTCCCCAAGGCACGGCTACGAGTTCGTCGCCCCGCTCGGCGCCGACGGGCGCATCGATACCGAGCTTTGGCGCAAGTATCGGGAGCATTGCGGGGTGCGCCGCTTCTGGGTCGGCGAGAACGATGAGGTCGGCCGCCTGGTGCACAAGCCGGGCGGCGCCGAGCACGCCCGTTGGGTATTCGACTACGACGAGACCGCGGACGACGACGACGAAGCCGGCTACCGTTTCGGCGATCACGCCTTTCGCAACGGCGAATATGTCTCGATCCGCGCCGACGACGGCGAGATGCATACCTTCCAGGTAGTCTCGGTCGAGCCTGCGACGTGAGCCTCGTATGTGTCGAGCCGGACTGAACCCGACGACGTGGCTCCGGTCGTTTGCTATACCATCGGCCGATGGGATCGCGCAGTCCAAGCAGCAGTGACGACGTTGCAGTCCGGATGAAGCGCAGCGAATTCCGGCTTCTTGGCGTGCGGCCAGACCGTCCCGCATTCCGCTTCGCTCCACGCGGCACCCGCGGCCCCGTCACCCCATCTACGATTGCGAACGAACAATCCGGAGACTCCCATGCGCGCCAACGACGGCACGAGGACGGCCGCCGAAGTCCTGATCGACCAGCTCGTGACTCACGGCGTACGCCACGCCTTCTGCGTGCCGGGCGAAAGCTATATTGCGGCGCTGGATGCCCTCCACGACCGTGATATCGCGGTCACGGTCTGCCGGCAGGAAAGCGGGGCGGCGATCATGGCGGAAGCCCAGGGCAAGGTGATGGGGCGGCCGGGCGTCTGCTTCGTCACGCGTGGTCCCGGCGCCACCAATGCGGCGGCTGGCTTGCACATCGCGCGCCAGGACTCCACCCCGCTGATCTTGTTCGTCGGTCAGATCTCGCGTGAAATGCGCGAGCGCGAAGCCTTCCAGGAGCTGGACTACCGCGCGGTGTTCGGATCGATCACGAAATGGGCGACCGAGATCGATGATCCGGCCCGCATCCCCGAACTCGTCTCGCGCGCGTTCTACGCCTCGACTAGCGGCCGCCCGGGACCGGTGGTCATGGCGTTGCCGGAGGACATGCTGGTCGAGCGTATCGCCGTGCCCGACGCGCCTGCCTTCGAGCCGGTCGAAACCTGGCCCGGCGCTACCGACATGAGCCGGCTGCAGAAGCTTCTCTGGGCGGCCGAGCGCCCGGTCGTGCTGCTCGGCGGCAGCCGCTGGTCCGCGTCGGCCTGCGCATCGGTCGCGCGCTTCGCCGAGCGTTTCGCGCTGCCGGTTGCCACCACGTTCCGCCGCGCGCATCTGTTCGATCCGGAGCATCCCTGCTACGCCGGCGATCTCGGCATCGGGCCCAACCCCAAGCTGCTTGCCCGCGTCAAGGACGCCGATCTCATTCTGCTGGCCGGCGGCCGCCTCGGCGAAATGCCATCGCAGAGCTATACGCTCCTGGACATTCCCGCACCGCGGCAGACGCTGGTGCACGTCTTTCCCGGGGCCGAGGAACTCGGCCGCGTCTACCGGCCGCATCTTCCCATCAACGCGGCGCCGACCGCCTTCGCCGCCGTGCTCGAAGGCTTGCAGCCGCCGCACGAGCTGCGTTGGCAAGGGCAGGCCGCAGCCGCTCATGCCGAATTTCTCGCCTGGACCGACGAGCCCACCGCTGTGCCTGGCCCGCTCAATCTCGGGGAGATCATCGTGGGGTTGCGTGAAAGACTCCCCGCCGACGCGGTGATCTGCAACGGCGCCGGCAATTTCTCCGTCTGGGTGCATCGCTATTGGCGCTATCGCCGTTACGGCACTCAGCTCGCGCCGATCTCGGGCTCCATGGGATATGGCGTGCCTGCCGCGATCGGCATCAAGCGGTTGACCCCCGAGCGCACGGTCGTCGCTTTCGCTGGCGACGGCGACTTCCTGATGACCGGACAGGAATTCGCGACCGCCGTGCAATACGAGCTGCCGATCATCGTGGTCGTCGTCGACAACGGCATGTACGGCACTATCCGCATGCACCAGGAACGCCACTACCCCGGCCGCGTGACCGCCACCGGCTTGCGGAACCCGGATTTTGCGGCCTATGCCCGCGCCTTCGGCGGCTACGGCGCGACCGTGGAGAAGACGGCGGAGTTCTTTCCCGCCTTCGAGGCTGCGCAGAAATCGGGCAAGCCCGCGATCCTGCATCTCAAGGTCGATCCCGAGGCCCTCACGCCTACGATGTCGCTCAGTGCCATCCGCCAGAAGGCGCAGGCGGAGCGCAGCTGACCTTGCGTCAGTTCCTAGGTCGGTTGAACGCGGTCATGTCCGGTAGGACGGGTCCAGGCGGTCGAGCTTGCGCAGGAGGCCCGGCCACTCCGTACCGAAGGGCGCCTCCGGGGCGACCCCGAGCTGGGCGGTATGCGCCGATACGGCGGGCGTGGGGAGGTTGAGTGCGGCGTTGCCCGCCAGCGCCAGCACCTGTGTCTCGCAGGCGAATTGCAAATTGAACAGGTTGCTGAAGGCGAGCGGAATGCTCGGTCCGACCGCGAGCAGGCCATGGTTGCGCAGGATCATCACGGGATTGCCGCCGAGATCCTTCACCAGCCGAGCGCGCTCGTCGATGTCGATCGCAAGCCCCTCATAGTCGTGGTAGCTCACGCGGCCGTAGAATAGCTGGGCGTGCTGGCTGAGCGGCAAGAGGCCATCCTTCATGGCGGCAACGGCAACGCCGGCCTTGGAATGGGTGTGGATGACGCAGTCGACGTCGTCGCGGCCGCCATGGATGGCGCTGTGGATGACGAAGCCCGCCTTGTGCATAGGGGCATCGGGGTCGTCGATAAGGTTGCCGTCAAGATCGACCTTGATCAGGTTCGAGGCCGTCACCTCATCGAACAGGAGCCCGAAGCGGTTGAGCAGGAAATGCCCGCTCTCGCCCGGAACGCGCGCCGAGATATGGGTATAGATCAGATCGGTCCAGCCGAAATGCTCGGCGAGCCGGTAGCACGCGGCGAGGTTGACCCGCTGCTCCCATTCGGCGGCAGAGATGTTGGGCTTTGCGGTTCGGCCGACCGCCGATGCGACGGGTGGCATTGCTTGCTCTCCTCGATCAATTGCTCCGCCCCCATCATTCATCCCCACGAATGCAGGCGGACGACCCGGTAATCCTGTCGCCTGCTACCTCGCGCGAATTCTTTGATCCCCGATCACTCAGCGCAGCGCGCGCATGTGTCTCCCATTTCTCGGTCTTTGTGTTCCCGTGCGTGACGATAGCACCCGCCGCCGCACGCGACCATCGGCGATCCGGTTGCGCGGTCGTGAATCGTAGTTCATTTTTTTCCCAGTCTGATTCGCCATGGCCTATCGCCGCACCGAAAACGTCGCCCGTAGGCTCGCTGCCCGCCACGCCGCCATCCTGGCAGCGGCGGGCGATGCTGTGGCGGAAAATGGCATGGCCGGGGTGCAAATCGCGCCCGTCGCCGAGCGCGCCGGGGTCGCCGCCGGCACGGTCTATCGCTACTTCCCTTCGAAGACGGACCTCGTGGCCGCGCTCGTGCTAGCGCTCTGCGAGCGTGAGATGGCCGCGATCGATCGGGCGGTGAACGCGGCCCCGGGTCCGCTGTCCGCGCTGGCGGCGGCGATCGCCACGTTCGCGATACGGGCGCTGGCCGCGCGACGGCTTGCCTTCGCGCTGATCGCCGAACCGGTCGAACCCGAGCTCGACGCCGCACGCAGCCCCTACCGGCAGGCGC
>JBAUOM010000641.1:0-5741 GCA_049579765.1 Xanthobacteraceae bacterium | reverse complement strand
ACCTCGTACGGAGCGACGCCCTCGCCCAGGGCGAGGAAGCGGTGCGCGTGCCGGACGATGTTGATGTCCGCAAGCACCTTGTCTCCGCCGGGATCCGGGTCGGGCCCGGCGAGCTCGGGCGGCGGAGCCGCCGGCGTCATGATCCCGCCCCACAGCGCGCGGCCGGCCCTGATCTCGGCCGCAAGGCCCTTGGTCAGCACGTAGCGGTTTCGGTAGCGCGCCTTGCCGTCCTCGAGCCAGACGCCGTGGATCATGCCGTCGCCGTCAAGCGGGTAGGTGTAGCTGCCGAGCGGCGGGAATTTCGGGTTGGGGCCGTTGCGCAGATAGACGCCGCGGAGGTCGTCGGGAATCCGCCCCACGACCGGCAGATCCGTCACGCTGAGCTCGTCGTCGACCGGCGCCAGAACGCCGCTCAGCGCGGGATGGCCGGCCGGATCGATCGGCTTGAGCGCGCCGTTCACGCCGCCGCTTCCTCTAAGTGATCGTCCCGCTCGCAGGCCCGCGGCAGGCGCGCGCCAACCGCGCGGCTCGGCAGCTTATTCTTCGATGCGCGCGGGAGTCCATCGCATCGGCGCGCCGCACGATGTCGCGGTCGCAGGCTCAAGAGGGGAAACTTGCGCGCCGTACGCCATCCGAGGGCGGAGCGGCGCCTCAACGTTGCCGGCGGGCGTGGTCAGCCATCGCCTTGCTCGGAAAGCTCCACGACCGCCCCTTCGTTCGCGCGCAGCTCCAAGCCGCCGTGCAGGAGCTCGCCCTCGCGATCTCCGGCGGAGGAGACGAGCACCCGCCCAGCCCGTTCTCCGGGCGCGAAACTTGCGGCGGCCGGTTGGCCGCCGAAATTGAGCGCAACCAGGATGCGCTCGCGGGCGAGCTCGCGCGTGAAAACGAGAAGCTCGCCGTCTGCGATGACCCTGCCATAGCCCCCGAACAACAGCGCCGCCCGCCCGCGCCGCAGATCGATCAAGCGCCGATAGAGCCAATAGATCGAGGTCTTGTCGCGCCGCTGGGCGGCGACATTGTCGCTATAGGGTGCGTCGCCCAGGGGCAGCCACGGATCGGTCGACGAAAACCCGGCATGCGCCGTGTCGTCCCATCGCATGGGCGTACGGCAGCCGTCCCTGCCGAGCCCTCGCCCGGGCACGTTCTTTTCCAGCGGATCGCGCACTCCGCCGGGCGCAATCGCCACCTGCCGCATGGCGATCTCGTCGCCGTAATAGATCGTCGGGGCCCCGCGCAAGGTCAGCAGCAGCATCGCCGCGATCCTTGCCTGCTCCGGCCCCACCCGGCTCGCGATGCGCGGGCGGTCGTGGTTGCCGAGCACCCAATTGGGCCATCCGCCCGCGGGCAGCGCAGCTTCGTATTCGCCGATCAGCCGGGCCACCTCGGCGGCGTGCCACGACGCGCTGAGCAGGCTGAAGTTGAACGGCAGGTGCAGGCCGGCGAGGTCGCGCCCGTAATAGGCGACCAGCCGCTCGAGCGGCAGGTAGATTTCGCCGATGAGCACGCGATCGGGGAATTCGTCGGCCACGCGCCGCATCTCGGCAACGACGTCATGCACCTCCGGCCGGTCGGCCGTGTAGAGCGGGATCAGCCGATGATGCGGCGGATCGGCCGCGCCGAAGCCCGGATTGGGCGGATTGTCGCGAAACTCCCCGTCCTTGATCAGGTGCCAGAGCACGTCGATGCGGAAGCCGTCGACCCCGCGCCGAAACCAGAAGCGCATGACCTCGTAGACGGCGGAGCGCACCTCGGGGTTGCGCCAGTTGAGATCGGGCTGGGCGGCGAGAAAGGCGTGATAGTAGTATTGCCCGCTGGCGGCGTCGTATTGCCAGGCGCTGCCGCCGAACACCGACAGCCAATTGTTGGGCGGGCCGCCGTCCGCGGCGGGATCCCGCCAGATATACCAGTCGCGCTTGCGGCTTGCGCGCGCGGCGCGGCTCTCCAGAAACCAGGGGTGCCGGTCGGAAGTGTGGTTGGGCACCAGATCGAGAACGACCTTGAGGCCCTGCGCATGGGCGGCCGCGAGCAGCGCGTCGAAGTCGTCCAGGCTTCCGAACAGCGGGTCGATGCCGGTGTAGTCCGAGATGTCGTAGCCGAAGTCGGCCATCGGCGAAGGGAAGATCGGCGAGAGCCAGATCGCATCGACGCCGAGCTCGGTCAGATACGGCAGCCGTTGCACGATCCCGCGCAGGTCGCCGACGCCGTCGCCATCGCTGTCCTGAAACGAGCGCGGATAGACCTGATAGATGACACCGGTCTGCCACCAAAGTCCGCGCTGCATGCCGTTCGCCGGGCGCGAAGCTCGTCGCAGATGCCCTTCCCCGGACGCGGGGGCCGCAGGCGCAGGCCCGGTTTCGCCGCCGACGACCACGCGGCTCACTGCCTTGCCGGCTGGTCGATGTCGGTGCGGCGCAGCAGGTAATCCAGCCCGCCGACGCGGAACCAGCGATAGCCGTAGGCCTCGATCACGAGCCGGTGCCGGCCGCTCTCGTCGGCGCGGCTGTGATCTTCCGCCAGCAGGTTGATCAACAGCTTGCCGTGCTCGGCGTGCTCGCCCGCGAGCTCGACGGAAAACGTCACCTCGTGCGGCTTGGCATCGAGGTTGTGCACGAACAGCACCCAATTGTTGCGCCAGTCGTAGCGCATCACGAGGACCGCCGGGTCGCGGCTCTCGATCACCGTGAAGTCGCCCCAACCCACCTCGGGGACTTCCTTGCGCATGCGGATGATCCGTTCGGTCCAGTTCAACAGCGAGTCCGGATGCCGCCGCTGGATCGCGGCGTTGATGTGCTCGAACCCGTATGGTCCGTCGGAGATGACGGGGATATGCGGCTTGTCGCTCTTGGTGAAGCCGCCGTGCGGCTCGTCCGACCATTGCATGGGCGTGCGCGCGCAAGTGCGCTCCGGCAGCTTCAGGTCGTCGCCCATGCCGAGCTCGTCGCCGTAGCGCAGGACCGGCGTGCCGGGCAGCGTGAACATTAGGCTGTAGGCGAGTTCCAACCGGCGGCGATCCCCGTCGAGCATGGGCGCGAGCCGCCGGCGGATGCCACGATCGTAGAGCTGCATCTGCGGCTCCGGCCCGAACGCCGTGAACACCTTCTGCCGCTGCTGCTCGGTGAGCCGGCCGAGATCGAGCTCGTCGTGATTGCGCAAGAACAATCCCCATTGCGCCGTGGCCGGCCGCGGCTTGGTCGCCTTCATGGCCTTGATCAAGGGCCGCGTGTCGGCGGCGGCGAGCGCGTAGAACAGGTTCTGGTTGACCTGGAAATTGAACATCATCTGCATGCGATCGCCGTCCGCGCCGAAGTATTCCATGTCGGTCTCAGGCAGCACGTTGGCCTCCGCGAGCACGATGCAGTCGCCCTGCCGCCACTGCAGAAACTCGCGGAAACGGCGCAGCATATCGTACTGCTCCCTGGGCTTGGCGACCTTCGCCCCCTTGGTCGCGATGACGAACGGCACCGCATCCATGCGGAAGCCGGAAACGCCCAGCTGGATCCAGAAGCCCATGATCTTGAGGATCTCGGCCTGGACCTCGGGATGCGAGGTGTTGAGATCGGGCTGGAAGTCGTAGAAGCGGTGGAAGTACCAGGCCTTCGCCTCCCGATCATAGCTCCAGGTCGCCTTCTGCACCCCGGGAAACACCATGCCTTGATTGGCGCGCGGCGGCTTCTTCTTCGACCACACGTACCAATCGCGGTATTTCGAACCGGGATCCTTGCGGGCCTGCTTGAACCAGGGGTGTTCGTCCGACGTGTGGTTGACGACGAGGTCGATGAGCACGCGCATGCCGCGCTGCCTGGCGCCGTGGGTGAACTCGACAAAATCGCCGATGGTGCCGTAGCGCGGATCGACCCCGTAATAGTCGGACACGTCGTAGCCGCCGTCGCGGTGAGGCGAGACCTGGAACGGCATCAGCCAGACGGCGGTGACGCCGAGGCCATGCAGATAGTCCAGACGGCGCACCAAGCCGTTGAAATCGCCGATGCCGTCGCCGTTGGAATCCATGTAGGTCCCGACGGACAGGCAGTAGATCACCGCGTTCTTGTACCAGAGATCGTTGATCATCGCGCCGCTCGCTCGTCTGCTCGAGCCAACCAATGGAGCAAAACGCGTCGGGAGCGATTTAGCTCCCTCGCACCGAGCCGATTCGGCGTTTACGGCGCGCGGCGGCGGTGCGGTCCGGGCGCGCCTTCGGCCCATGCGCGCGGAATGGACGATGCGATGACCGCAGAACTCGGGCGCATCGTCCCGCTGGCACGTTGTGGCCACGCCTTCGGCCTCGAAACGGCGATCCGTGCGGCGCCTGCATCCGCACGACCCGCATATGATTCGCGTTTCCCCGGAAGAAGGCGCGCGGCGGTGCGGCAGGACGGCGGATGAGCGCGTGACAATCCTGCCCCATCCGGCGCATACTGGAATGAAAGCGGGCCCGCCGCGACGCTCGGCCCGAGAGTCGCAGCCACGCGGGAGCGCCGCCCCGCAAGCCGTCGTCGGGAGGGACCCGTGCTGCTCATCGTCTACTATCTCGCTTTGGTGGCCGCCGGCGACGTTGGCGCCTACCTGCTCGGGCTGTTCGTCGAGTACGAATGGGGCACCTACCCGAGCCTGGTCGTCTTCCTGATTGCGTATTTTGTCGTGCTCTGGGTGTCCTGGGTGCTGGCCGTGTGGTTGAGCAAACCGCGGGGGGCGGTCGCTACGCGCTCCTAGTGTGGCGGTTCTGAAGTCGGCATCATTCTTGTGCCGGGTCCGAAATGCGGATTTCTGAACCAAGCCACACGAGATCAACAAGTTCTAATGCCCTCGATTCCGAACTTCGCAAACGAGACTGCCGCACAATGATCGAATCTCGGAATCGGGACCCTTAGCGCCGACATGGGCCGCGCGCCCGCGATCCACGCCGCCGGCCCGGCGGCATCGAAACGGCGGCCCCTCGATATTTTCGGCGAATACTCCCTGTCGAAGCGATTCACGTAACGTTGTCAAGCGCGCCGATGCCGGGCCGACGGGGCGCAGCCACCCGCCGGTGGTCGCCATGACTCGACGAGCCCGCAGCTTCCTCTTTGCAGCGCCGACCGCGTGCTGCCGCAACGCCGGCAGACAAGATCGATCAGCGAACGCAGATCGAGCCGGCGAGTGCATCGCGCAACGCGCGGGCCGGTTGGCGCGGGAACTTTCGCGCACGAGCGACGTTGGTACGCAAACTTGACGGAGGAGAACAGAATGGGTCGCGGTATCTTGCTCTGGCTGATCGGAATCCCGATTCCGATCATCCTTCTGATCTGGCTGTTCGGCGGGCTCCATTAGCGGGCAAGTCGGCGGCAAGAACAGGAGAGGCGCCGCTCGCGGCGCCTCTCGCTATTTACTTGCAGGCCCGAGGCGCGGCGACCGTCGCAGGTGCGATGGCGCAGGCTGAACCAAATACTCCTCGGCGAGTTGAACCGGCACGACACCCCCAGCGAGGACAACACAATGAACGAAGATCGCGTCATCGGTACCGCCAGGAATCTCGGCGGCAAGGTGCAGGAAGGCTACGGCCGCGTCACCGGCGACACGCAAAGCCAGGCCGAAGGATTGAAAAACCAAGTGGCGGGCGCGGCCCAGGATCTCTACGGCCAGGCCAAGGATACCGCCGCGGACGCGGCGCAAGCAGTACGGAAGGGAGCTTCGGATGCCGAGGATTTCGTCCGGCGGACCATCGAGCAGCGTCCCTACACCACGGCCGTCGCAGCACTTTGCAT
>JBAUOM010000640.1:0-2553 GCA_049579765.1 Xanthobacteraceae bacterium | reverse complement strand
CCGCCTGCGCCGCCGGCGCGGCGCTCGCGCTCGGGCTCACGCCCGCCGCCATCCAGCAGGGCCTGGCGTCGTTTCCCGGTCTTGCCCACCGGATGGAGGAGGTCGGCCGCAAGGGCCGCGTGCTGTTCGTCAACGACTCGAAGGCGACCAACGCCGACTCCGCCGCGCAGGCTTTGGCGTGTTTCTCCGACATCTACTGGATCGCGGGCGGCAAGCCGAAAACCGGCGGCATCGCCTCGCTTGCGGGCTTCTTCCCGCGTATCCGCAAGGCCTACCTGATCGGCGAAGCAGCGCCCGGCTTTGCCGCCGAGCTCGGCGCGCAAGTGCCGCACGAGATCGCCGGTACGCTCGAGCGGGCGATCGAGCTCGCCGCCCGCGACGCCGAGGCGTCCGGCATCCAAGAGCCGGTGGTGCTGCTGTCGCCGGCCTGCGCCTCGTTCGATCAGTACCGCAATTTCGAGGTCCGCGGCGACCGGTTCCGGGAGCTCGTCCGGGGGTTGCCGGGCGTAACCTGACATCGATGTCAAAAAGGAAGTGTTCATGAAGGCGATACTCGCCGGTTCGATCGGCTTCCTGGCCGCCACGTCGGCAGCCTTTTGCGCGTCCGTCACGGTGCCCGACAATTCGGCGACCCTCGCCGGGGTCGCCGGCGCCACCACCGCGCTCCTCCTCGATGCCGGGGTTCGGCTGCAGAACAGCAGCGGCGGCGTGTTCGTTCTGGAAGTGAAGAACTTCCACTGCGATCAAAATTTGAACGGGGCGCTCGATGCCTCCAACCCGCGGGCCGGGCTACCGACCCTGAAATGCCGTATCAATTCGCAGAACAAGCGAGACACGACCGCGGGTCGGATCTTCGGCGAGGCTCGCGCCATGACCGATCTGTTGTACAAGGTCGAGGGGGGCGGCGGCGTTGCCTTCACCGACTGCGGCATGGGGTACTGCGCTATCTTTGCGAAGTCGATCAAATGCACGATCGACACCAAGATCGAAGATTTCGGGAAGGGCGGGCGGTGGAGCTGCATCTTCACCGACGGACGCTAGGCGGAATCGTCGAATAGCGGCGGTTCGGCGGTTTTCCGGCGTCTGCTTCCGGCGGCGCGCATGCCGGCGTTAATCCTCCGTCAACCAACCACAGGCACGACTGATCGCCCGGCGTCCATATCGGGGGGAATCTCGATGGTCTCGCGTCTCGAACGCACGCCCTTTGCCGCGTGGTGGTGGACGATCGATCGGCTGCTGCTGGCGGCGCTGCTCGCGCTCATGCTCGGCGGCATCGTGCTATCGCTCGCCGCGAGCCCGCCGGTGGCCGCCCGGCTCGGGCTCGAACCGTTCTATTTCGTCGGCCGCCACGTGCTCTATCTGGTTCCGACCCTGGCGGTGCTGCTCGCGACCTCGTTCCTGCCGCCGCGCTATATCCGCCGGCTGGCGCTCATCGTCTTCGTGGTGAGCCTGCTCCTGGTCGCCGCCACGCTGCATTTCGGCGCCGAGGTCAAGGGCGCGCGACGTTGGATCGTCCTCGCCGGCGTCAACATCCAGCCTTCGGAATTTCTCAAGCCCGCCTTCGTGATCCTGATCGCGTGGCTGTTCGGGGAATCCGCGCGCCGGCCGGAAATGCCGGCCAACACGTTCGCGCTCGCGCTGCTGCTGGTCGCGGTGACCGGCCTCGTGCTGCAACCGGATTTCGGGCAGACCATGCTGGTCGCGCTGGTCTGGAGTGCGCTGTTCTTCCTCGCCGGCATGCGCCTCGTGTGGGTCGCCGGGCTCGGCGGCGCCGCGCTGGTCGGGCTGGCTACCGCCTACATGCTGATCCCGCACGTGGCGCGGCGCATCGAGCGATTCCGCGATCCCTCGTCCGGCGACACCTTCAATATCGACCAGGCGATCGAATCCTTCCAGCGCGGCGGCTGGTTCGGACGCGGGCCCGGCGAGGGCACCGTCAAGCGCATCCTGCCCGAGAGCCATACCGACTTCGTGTTCGCCGTCGCGGCGGAAGAGTTCGGCATCGTGCTCTGCCTCCTTTTGGTCGCGGTGTTCTGCTTCATCGTGCTGCGCAGCCTGCGCCACGCCATGCGCAGCGAGGACCCGTTCGTCCGCTTCGGGGTGGCCGGCCTGGCGATCCTGTTCGGCCTGCAATCCGCCATCAACATGGCGGTGAACTTGCATCTGATGCCGGCCAAGGGCATGACGCTGCCATTCATCTCCTACGGTGGCTCGTCCATGATCTCGCTCGCCTACGGCATGGGGATGCTGCTCGCCTTGACGCGCGAGCGTCCGCGCGCCGAGCTGCTCGCAGGCCAAGGGGAATTGGCGCCGGCCGGAAGCCCGGCTTGATTCCATTGCGCGCGTTGGGCGGATCGCGAAGCGGGTGCCGAGGCCCGAGAGACGCATGCAGAACGGTACAACGGACGGTGCCACGCTCGTGCTCCTCGCCGCCGGCGGGACAGGCGGGCACCTGTTCCCCGCCGAGGCGCTGGCCGACGCGCTGGGCAAGCGCGGCGTCGCGGTCGATCTCGCGACCGACGAGCGCGCCGAACGCTACGGCAAGGCGTTTCC
>JBAUOM010000639.1:0-4576 GCA_049579765.1 Xanthobacteraceae bacterium | reverse complement strand
GGATTGCCGCACCAGGACCGCCAGCCGAACATCGCCTCGCTGCTCAAGGAGAACGCCGGCTACGATGTGGTCTGGAAAGGCAAATGGCATCTGAGCTATGCCGCCAACGCGGCGGTCGGCAACGGCGGCGAGGACTGGGGCCCGGCCGACATCGGCGCGATGGAGAAGAACTGGGGCTGGGCGGGCTGGAATCCTCCGGATGCCGGCAACGCCATCCAGGAGTGGCAAGGCACTCCGTTCGGCAAGTTCGATGGGTTGCGCACGCTCGGCGGCGGGCTTCCCGACAACGACGGGCGCTTCGTCAACGGCACCAATGCGGACGCCCGCGGTCAGACCGCGGGCGTGGGCGGCGAGAGCGTCGTCGAGTTCCTCAAGAACCGCGCCCGCAAGCTCGACAAGCCGTTCTGCATGTTCATCTCGCTGGTCAACCCGCACGATGTCGGCTTCTATCCCGGCAACTGGATGAAGCCGAGCGCCTGGGCGCAGGCCGGCTACCGGCGCGAGGACTTTGCCGACCTCGGCATCAAGCTGCCCGACAACTATGCCGACGATCTTTCGACCAAGCCCAAGATCCAGAAGCGGGCGCGCGACGCCTACAACAAGTTCGCGCCGCTCAACGGCGCCCGCGCGCGCGAGGACTACGTCAATTTCTATGCCTATCTGCACACCGTCGTCGACAAGCACATCACGACGGTGCTCGACACGCTGGAAGAGACCGGGCTGATGAACGACACCATCATCCTGCGGCTTGCAGACCACGGCGAAGGCGGGCTTTCGCATGGCATGCGCGAGAAGGCGTACACGGTCTACGAGGAGATGATCCATATTCCCTTGATCGTGCACAATCCGAAGCTCTACCCCGAGCCGCTCGAGACCGACGCGTTCTATGACCACCTCGACCTGCTGCCGACGATCCTGGATCTTTCCGGCGTTGCCGACGCGGAATCCTACGGCCTCGGCAAGAGCATCGTCCCGATCATGCGCGACCCCTCGCACGCGGTGCAGGACCACACGATCTTCTCCTTCGACGATCGCTTCTTCCTTCCCGCCGGCGAGCCGGGCGGCCATATCCGGGCGATCCGCGAGGGCGACTGGACCTACGCGGTCTATTTCGGTCTCGACGGCTCCGGGCTCGAGTATGAGATGTACAACATCAAGAACGATCCGGGCGAGATGCGGAACCTGCTCTACGGCAAGCCGACGCGGGAGGTCAGGCAGGAATGGGCACGCCTGCACAAGATGCTGACGGATCGCCTGGTCGTCAGCGCCAACCTGCCCGACGACTTCGGTTGGCCGCTGCAGCCGGCGCTGGCATGATGGTTCGCATCGATGCGCCTTGACGGTTCACTCGCGTGCGGCGGCGCTCTTGCGGTGCTGTGGCTCATCGCCGGTCCGGCCGGCCTCGGCGCGACGGCGAGCGTCGCCGAAGAGGCCGCACCCTCCCCGCAGATCTGGACCGTGCCGGAAATCGGCGCCTTGCCCAACGACGCCCACGGCCGGCGGGTGCGGCGCGGGCGCGACCTCGTCACCGCGACCTACGCCTATATCGGCCCGGAGGTGGCCGACCGCGCCAAGCGCTTCGCCGGCAACAATCTCGCCTGCGGCAATTGCCATCTCCAGGCCGGCACCAAGAAGTTCGGCATCGCCCTGTTCGGCCTCTACGGCGAGTTCCCGCACTACAGCGCGCGCCTGGGCGCGGAGATCTCGATCGAGGATCGCCTCAACTCCTGCATGACGCGCAGCATGAACGGGCGGCCGCTGCCGGCGAACGCGCCGGAAATGCGCGCGCTCGTCGCCTACATCAAGTTTCTCTCCACCGGCGTGCCGCCGGGCGAGGTGCTGCCCGGTCTCGGCGTCGGCAAGATGCCCGAGCTCGACCGCGCCGCCGATCCGGCGCGCGGGCAGACGGGCTACGCCAAGAACTGCGCGCTCTGCCACGCCCCGAATGGCGCCGGCATCCGCCGCAGCCTGCCCACCACCGATCTCGGCTACATGGTGCCGCCGGTTTGGGGCAACGACAGCTTCAACGACGGCGCCGGCATGGCGCGGCTGATCACGGCGGCGAATTTTCTCCACTTCAACATGCCGCACGGCACCGACTACCTGAACCCGCAGCTCAGCGTGGAGCAGGCCTGGGACATCGCCGCCTACGTGATCTCGCAGCCGCGCCCGCACAAGGCGGGCCTCGACAAGGATTTTCCGGATCTCTTGGACAAGCCGGTCGATACCCCCTACGGCCCCTATGCCGACGGCTTCAGCGAAGCGCAGCACAAATACGGCCCGTTCGCGCCGATCCGCGCCGCGATCGCGCGCCTCAAGGCGGAGAAGAAAGGCGCACCGCCGCCGGGGCCGCGGTGAGCGTGCTCCTGCGCGCTTGAGCGCGGAGCGGCTTTTGCGCTTGCGGCTTTCATGAGGACGACGAGGACGACGATGTCCCCCACGACGGCGCCAGGGAACCTCGACGGAGCAAACGCCTGGCCGAGCCTGGCGTTCGACGAGTGGAAAGATACCTGCGCGACCTTGCAGCTTTGGACCCAGATCGTCGGCAAGATCCGGCTCAAGCTCGCCCCCATGGTCAATCATTGGTGGCAGGTGACGCTCTATGTCACGGCAAGGGGGCTGACCACGTCGGCAATGCCATACCAGGGCCGGCTCCTGCAGATCGATTTCGACTTTCTCGAGCACCGATTGACGCTACGGAGCAGCGACGGGCGGCGCGAGGGGTTTGCCCTGGCGCCGTGTTCGGTCGCCGACTTCTACGCCGAGGTCATGCAGCGCCTGCGCGTGCTCGGTGTCGACGTTCGCATCTGGACCATGCCGTCCGAAATCGAGGATGCCATCCCGTTCGATCGCGATCGCGAGCATGCCGCCTACGACGGCGACGCCGCACAGCGGTTCTGGCGCCAGCTCGTGCAGGCCGACCGGGTGATGAACGTCTTTCGCGGCCGCTACCTGGGCAAATGCAGCCCGGTGCATTTCTTCTGGGGCAGCTTCGACCTCGCGGTGACGCGCTTCTCCGGCCGCACCGCGCCGCCGCTGACGAGCCATAGTCCGAACCTCGGCGACTGGGTGATGCGCGAAGCCTATTCGCACGAGGTCAGCAGTTGCGGATTTTGGCCGGGAAACGGCGGCCTCGGCTACCCGGCATTCTACGCCTATGCCTATCCGGAGCCTGCGGGCTTCGGCGCGGCGCCGGTCCCTCCGGCCGCCTCCTATCACACCGACCTCGGCCAGTTCATCCTGCCGTACGACGCCGTGCGAACGGCGGATGAGCCGGACGAGTTGTTGCTGCAATTCCTGCAGAGCACCTACGAGGCTTGCGCCGATCGCGCGCACTGGGACCGGCGCGCGCTGGAGCGCGACCGACCGGTGAAATGACCGCCGTTTATCGGCGCCGCCGCGCCTCGATCTTGTCCCAGATCAGCGCCGCCACGTCGGGGCCGCCGAAATTCTTCACCGCGCGGATGCCGGTCGGCGAGGTGACGTTGATCTCGGTCAGGTAACCGTCGATCACGTCGATGCCGGCGAACAGGAGCCCGCGCGCGGCGAGCGACGGCCCGATTGCTGCGCAGATCTCGCGCTCACGCGCGGTGAGGTCGGTCTCTTTCGGCGTGCCGCCCCGCACCATGTTGGAGCGCAGATCGTCGGGCGCCGGTATGCGGTTGACCGCGCCGGCGAACTCGCCGTCGACCAGGATGATGCGCTTGTCGCCGTCCTTCACCGCGGGAAGAAACTTCTGCACCACCCACTGCTCGCGGAAGGTCACCGCGAACAGGTCGTAGAGCGAGCCGAAATTGAGGTCCTCCCGCGCCAGCCGGAACACCGCCTCGCCGCCTTTACCGTAGAGCGGCTTCATCACGATATCGCCGTGCTCGGCACGGAACGCCTTGATCTCGGACAGATCGCGCGTGATCAGCGTGGGCGGCATCAGGTCGGGGAATTCCATCACGAACATCTTTTCCGGCGCGTTGCGCACCGCCGCCGGGTCGTTGACCACCAGGGTCTTGGGATGAACGCGCTCGAGCAGATGCGTGGTGGTGATGTAGGCGAGGTCGAAGGGCGGATCCTGCCGCAGCAAGATCACGTCGAACTCGCCGAGCTCGGCACGCCGCGCCTCGCCCAAAGCGAAATGGTCGCCCTCGCGGTCGCGCACCGTCAGCGCCCGCACCGTCGCGAATACCCGCGCGCCCTGCAGCGCCAGCTTGTCCGGCGTGTAATAGGAAATTCCATGACCGCGCTGCTGCGCTTCCAGCAGCAGCGCGAAGGTCGAGTCGCCGCGGATGTTGATCCGCTCGATCGGGTCCATCTGCACGGCGACGTTGAGCTGCATCGATTTGTCCCAGGAGGAGGCGGCCGTGTCAGCCGCTCGTGTCGAAAGCGGAGGTGATATGGCGCGGAATGCGGCCGGGCGCCACCAGCATGGCATCGAAGCGGATGTCGCGGATGCGCGCGTCCGGGTAGTGCGCCAGCCAGACCTCGGCGGCGGCGGCAATGCGCGCGCGCTGGCGCTCGGTCACCGACCAGGCGGCGTCGTCGAGGCGCTCCCGCGCCTTGACCTCGACGAAGACGAGCAGGG
>JBAUOM010000638.1:0-2151 GCA_049579765.1 Xanthobacteraceae bacterium | reverse complement strand
CCGCACAATGATGCGAACTTCGGAATCGGAGTCTAAACAGCAATCGGTTGGCCGCGGCTCGCGTGGCTGCGGCCAAACCAAAGAGGTGTCCCCATGAATTATTTTGTAGAAGCGATCAGCTCATGCTTCCGCAACTATGCCAACTTTTCAGGTCGAGCAGTTCGTTCGGAGTATTGGTACTGGTATCTTTTCGTAACCATTGTTCATCTCATTGAACCGCCGATCCAAATGGCTACGACTTGACTTCCGGAATTGGCACATCGCGTCGAATCAAGAGCACGCCTCGTGAGTCTGGAATCGGGGTACAGCGGACTCGGGTGTGACGTCTATCGACGCGAATTGCCCGTCATGACGCGCGCGCTGACCGGCTAGCGGGTGCCGCCGGCCGCTCGCCGCCGCTAAAGTATGATCCCGAAAAGTGTGCAGCGGTTTTTGGAAAAGATCATGCTCAGACAAGAAGCTGGATCGGGATGACGATTCGAAGAAAAGTCATCCCGCTCTAGCGTCCCCACAGCTCCCGCGACGCCATGCGCGCGCCCTCGACCAGCGCCTCGAGCTTCGCCCACTGCACGGACGGGTGGCAGCGCACGATGTTGTAGCTCTGGGCGAAGCCGCAGTCGGTGCCGGCGATGACGTTGTCGCGCCCGACCACGCCGGCGAAATTTTTGATCCGCCACGCCACCAGCTCGGGATGCTCGACCACGTTGGTCGAGTGCGTGACGATGCCGGGAATGAGGATCTTGCCGTCCGGCAGCTTGACGTCCTGCCACACCATCCATTCGTGCTCGTGCCGCGGGTTGGCGCTTTCCAGCGAATAGGCCTGCGCCTTGACCTTGAGGATGAGGTCAACGAGCGTCTTGAGCGGCACGTCGGTGGTGTGCGGCGCGTTCCAGCTTCCCCAGCACACGTGGTAGCGCACCTTGTCCTCGGGAATGCCGGTCAGGGCATAGTTGGTGAGGTCGACGCACCGCTGGGCGTATTTGTGCACCTCGCGCTCGCCCATCTCGCCCAGGAGCCGGTCGTATTCGTGCGCCAGGAACGCGTCGTCGAGCTGGAGGATGAACCCGGCGTCGACGATCGCCCGGTATTCCTCCTTGAGCGCGTCGGCGAGCGCCACCACGATCTCCTCGTCGCGCTTGTAATAGGCGTTGAGCCACAGCCCGCGCGCGCTCATCGGCGCGGCGACCGGCATGAACGCGCCGGCGACGTTGATGCCGGCGAGCGCCGCCTTGAAGTTGGCGAGGTCGCGGCCGATCGCGGCCTGGCCCTTGTAGGTGATCGGCGCCACGCATTCCCACACCAGCAGGTTCCGGCGCTCCGCTTCGGGATCGGCCTTGAGCGGCGTCGTCGACTGCCCCGGCGGCAGCCAGTCGTAATACTGGATCGGCGTATAGGCGGCGTAGAACTCGGGAAACTTCTGCGCCTCGCGGATGATGTAGACCGGATTGTGCTCGTGGTCGTCCGGCTGGATCGCGCGGTGGACGAAGCCGCCCAGCCGCTCGGCGACGTAGCGGATCCAGCCGGCCTTGCCGAATTCGCCGTCGCTGACGACGTCCACGCCGACCTCGGCCTGCTTGCGCACCACGCCGGCGACCTCCGCGCGCAGGGTCCTCTCGTAGGCGGCCTCGTCGTAGGGCTGGCCGTGGTCGCGCGCCGAGAGAATGTCGCGGATCGCCATCGGGCGCACCAGGCTGCCGACATGGGTGACGAGAATGCGGTCGCTGCTGCGGTTCATGCTGTCTTCTTCTCCCTGTCGGCGCCTGCGGACCGGCCCGCCGCCGCCGCCCGTTCTTCAAGCTCATAGCGGTGATGGCGACCTCTATCGACATTCGCCGAGCTATGCTACCGCGCGTTCCATTCGGAATTCCGCAAAATGGTGCCGCGTGCTCGGTCATCCCCGCCTCACCGAGCAAGTGGCGTCATCCGGCATATGCCGTTGCCCCGCCCACAAGGGCCACAAGGGGGAGGGGAGCACACCGCGTGCGCGGCACCGTTCTGCATCAACACGAGCGAAAATCCCTCTGGCGTCGCCATTTTCTTCATAAGCGCATTTTGTAGTTGACTACGTTACGCGAGTATGCTATGAGTCCGGCACGATCCGGAATTGCGCATTGACCTAGGCTTCCCGCGCCGGGGCGGCTCGCCGTATGC
>JBAUOM010000637.1:0-14430 GCA_049579765.1 Xanthobacteraceae bacterium | reverse complement strand
CTTCGGGCGCGGTGCGGCAGCATCTCCCGGCAGCCGCCGCGCCCGCAACGCCACCCGAAATGCCGCACGCGCCGGCGCAGGTCTCCGACCCGGCGAGCGCGGCGTGGGACTCCGCCGCTCAGCGCGTCATCGAAACATTGCGACAGGAAGGGAAGCTGAACGAATCCGCTCTCGTTGATTTCGCCCGTCATGGCCGATACCGCGAAACGGTCGCGGCACTTGCTTCGCTCTGCGCCGTGCCGATCGAGGTAGCGCATCGGATCATGGCCGCCGAGCGTCCCGACCCGATGCTCATTCTTTGTAAATCGGCCGGCTGGGGTTGGCCGACAGCTCACGCCGTGATCATGGCGCAGCCGGGCGGCCGGAAAATGTCACACCAGAGTTGCGAGGCCGCCTGCGCTGATTTCGAACGCCTGTCGCCGGTCACCGCACTGCGAGTGCTGCGGTTCTGGCAGGCACCCTCCCACGGCAGCGGACAATGCGGGGAAAGCGACCTGGAGGATGAGCTGCCGGTGCGCTGACCTCGATCATCTGTCGTGCGTCATCGGCCGGCCGCCCTCCGGAAAGTCAGATAGCACGGCTTGCGGCCCGCGCGCTTTGCCTTGGCCTCGTAGCGTGTGCCTGGAAATCCCGGCCACGGAAGCCGCCAATCGTCCGCCCGCTCCGCCGTCCAGGCGAAGTGGGGCGATCGCACCAGGTGTTCGAGCGTCCAGGCCGCGTAATCGGCAATATCGGTCGCGAACCGCAACTCGCCATCGGGGCACAGGATACGCGCGATGGCCGCTACGCTTTCGTGCTGGATGAAACGTCGCTTCCAGTGCCGTCGCTTCGGCCACGGATCCGAGTAGACCAGGTCGACCCGGGCAAGCGAGGCCGGCGGCAGCCAGGCGAGAACTTCGATCGCATCGCCGTGATGGAGCCGGATATTGGCGAGGCCTTCCGCGTCAATGGCTGCCAGCGCCTTGGCCATGCCGTTGACGAACGGCTCGACGCCGATGAAGCCCGTGCGCGGATGCGCGCGGGCCTCGCTCACGAGGTATTCCCCGCCGCCGAACCCGATCTCCAGTCCTACGGCGTCGACCGGACCGGGAAATAGAGCGGGCAACGCGGGTGCCGCCGCGACGAGATCGATCGCCAAACGCGGTAGCAGCGTTTCGAACAGCGCCGCGTGCCGCGGTCGCAAGCGATGCCCCTTGCGGCGGCCGAAGAACGCCCGCGGCTTTCGTGGCCTGTCAGCGACCGCCATGATCCGCCCATCCTCGAGATCATGCCCGCGCGCGGCGGCATTCCGTCAACACCGAAGGAGCCGCGGGTGCGGCCAAGCTCGGCCGGCACGATTGCCTTGCCACGCACGACGATGACGGCCGGGGGCGGATCAGCCGACCGCGCCTCTGATCTCCTTCACCAGATCGGTCTTCTCCCAGGAGAAGCCGCCATCCTTGTCCGGCGCGCGGCCGAAATGGCCGTAGGCGGAGGTGCGGCGATAGATCGGCCTGTTCAGCTTGAGGGTGCGGCGAATATTGGTCGGTGTAAGCCGGAAGATTTGCGGCAGCGCTTTTTCGAGTTTCTTTTCGTCGACCTTTCCCGTGCCGTGGGTATCGACCAGCAGCGACATCGGATCGGCGACGCCGATGGCGTAGGCGATCTGGATCGTGCAACGTTCGGCAAGTCCGGCGGCGACGACATTCTTCGCAAGATAGCGTGCCGCGTAGGCAGCCGAGCGATCGACCTTGGTCGGGTCCTTGCCGGAAAAAGCGCCGCCGCCGTGCGGGGCGTAGCCGCCGTAGGTGTCGACGATGATCTTGCGGCCGGTCAGCCCGCAATCGCCGTCCGGTCCGCCGACGACGAAATTGCCGGTTGGATTGACCAGGAAATCCGACGGCCGCTTCGGCATCCAGCCCTCCGGCAGCGCGGAGGCCACCGCGTCGCCGATCAAATCCTTCACCATCGCCGGCGAGTACTTCTTGCCATTCCGGGTCTCGGGATTGTGCTGGGTCGACACCACGACCTTGGTGCATCCGATCGGCTTGCCGTCGATGTATTGCACGGTCACCTGGCTCTTGGCGTCCGGCTGCAGATCGAACAGCTGCTTCGAGCGGCGCTTCTCCGCGAGCACCTTCAAGATCTTGTGCGCGAAATAGATCGGGGCCGGCATGAATGAGCCCTTCTCGTAGACCTCGCTCTCGGTGCAGGCGAAGCCGAACATCATGCCCTGATCGCCCGCGCCTTCCTGCTCCTCGCCCCTCTTCTTCTTGGCGTCGACGCCCATCGCGATATCGGGCGATTGGCCGTGCAGCAGCACTTCGACATCGGCGCCGTGATAGGAGAAGCCGTCCTGGTCGTAACCGATATCGCGCACCACGTTGCGTGCGATCTCGGTGATCGTCTCGCGATTGACCACGGCGTGGTTGCCATACTTCTTGAACAGCGGCGGTTGACCGCGGCCCTCGCCGGCGATGACGATCTTGTTGGTGGTGCACAGCGTCTCGCAGCCGAGCCGGGTGTTCACCAGGCTATCGTCGGCGATCCCGAGCTTGACGTCGTTTTCGATGAACGCATCGAGGATCGCGTCCGAAATCTGGTCGCAGACCTTGTCGGGATGGCCCTCAGAAACGGATTCGCTAGTAAAGAGGTAATTGGCATGTGACACTGAAAGCACTCCCCCTGGCAGGACTCGATCGCAACCAGCCCGATTGTCTGGTGAGGAGTGTTTCTTGCAGCGTCCCCGAACGGGGTCAAGGTGTGGGCCAACGGTGGGACGCGGAACAGGGACGACGATCGGCGGAGAAATGACCGGGCGACTGCCGGCCGCTCGCGCCCTTGCCTCGGTCGCCGGTCTCAATCGTCGCCGTCGCCCGCGATTTCCTCGACCAGATCGACGATGCGTCGCCGCAGCTTGGATTCCTTGATTCGCATGAACGCCTTGGTGAGCGAAAGCCCTTCCGAGGTTGCAAGAAAATCCGATACGTAAGCGGGTGAGGGCGCCTCTTTTGTTCCGTCGCTCGGCCCGTGCAAGTTCGGCGCGCCCTCGAAAAAGAACGCTACCGGGACCTGCAGAATGTGAGAAATCTGCTGCAACCGGCTTGCCCCGATGCGGTTGGTGCCCTTCTCGTATTTCTGCACCTGCTGAAAGGTGAGGCCGAGCGCGTCGCCCAACTTCTCCTGGCTCATTGCGAGCATCATCCGGCGCATGCGCACCCGGCTGCCGACGTGTTTGTCGATGGGGTTTGGGGCCTTCTTCGCCGCCATAACGATCTCCTATGCAGCCATGATGGCTCGTAATGTCCCCGCTACGGAGCTCGAACGCAATCGTATTCCGCGAAGAATCACAAGCACCGTGCAAAACTGTTGAAATCCAGTTGCAACCGTTGGTGTATACCACGCGATTGATACGAAAAGGCAATTCACTGATAGTTTCAATCGCAACGTACAGGCGGGAAGTTGTGTCTCCTTCCAATCTGCGCAACCTTTGCTAGAAATGACGGCATGCATGAGGCGCTGAGCAGTTCTGCAACAATCCCGTGCAGGCCCTCGGGCCTACGTCGTCTCCGCGATCGTATCGCCCAAAGGAAGGCGAGGCCGACCACCATCCCTGCGATGCTGTCACCGGCGCGTTCGTAGAGCGTGGGCGCGATGGCCTGCGGCAAGCGCGCATCGAGCACGCCCTCGCTCCCGAGCGGCAGCGCGGCGATGACGCGACCCAACGGATCGACCACTGCCGAGATCCCGGTATTGGCCGCGCGCACGAGCGGCAGCCCCTCTTCGATCGCGCGCACCTGCGCCTGCTGAAAGTGCTGATAGGGCCCTGCGCTCGCGCCGAACCAGCCATCGTTGGTCAGGTTCAGCAGCCAGGCTGGCCGGTCGCCGTTGCCGGCGACGAACGGCCAGTCGAGATAGCGTCCGAGGTGGTCGTAGAGCCAGCCGGGGCGTTCGCTGCGCGGCACCGCATCGCTCGGAAAAATGATCTCGTAGCAGATCAGCGGCAGAAAGTCCGGTGCGCCCGGCACGTGCTGATCGTGCCGCTGCTCGCCCGCGATGAATCCTCCGTGCACCTTGGTGAGCTGCATCAGACCGAGCCGCTCGAGCAGGTGTTGAAACGGCAGATATTCGCCGAACGGAACCAGATGGACCTTGTCGTAGACCGATAGAATCGCGCCGTCGTGGTCGATCACGTAGATCGAATTGTAGGCGCGGGTGACGGCGGCGTTCGGAGCCGTTGCGGGCGGTCGCACTGCGCCGGTGATCAACACCGTGCCCGGCGGCAGCAGCGCGGCGATTTGGGCGAGTGCATCCGGCTCGCGCGTGAGGAAGAACGGAAAGGCGGATTCCGGCCAGATCAGGTGAGTGACGTCAGCGAGGCCGGGCGGCTGTCTCGACAGGGCGAGATAACGGCTCATCACCTGCTGCTTCTGCGAATAGTTGAACTTCTCGTCCTGCTGCAGATTTGGCTGCATGATACGAAGACGCACGCCCTCGACGTAACGCGTTGGAATCTCGGCGAGCCGCCCCGCGCCGTAAATCGCGAGCGCGGCGATCACGGCCGCGCTCAGGGCGGGAGCCAGCCAGGGCCGTTTCGTGTCGGCGCGGTCGTCGGCGAGCACGGCCGGCGACGCATAGACCGCGACGGCGAGAAACGTGAGGCCCCAGAGACCGATCAGCGCCGCGCCCTGCGCCAGCCAGAGCGGCGTGATCAGCGCATAGCCGTAGGCGTTCCAGGGAAAGCCGCTGAACAGGTGGCCGCGCAGCCACTCCGTGAGCGTGAGCGCGGCGGCGAGCGTCAGCACCCGCGTCGCGCCGCGGGTCCAGAGCGCCCGCGCCAACGCCAGGCCGAGCGCGGTGTAGAGCGCCATGGCGGCGGGCAATGCGATCACCGCGAACGGCAACAGCCAGCCGAAGGTTTTGGCGTCGACCAGGAACGCGTGTCCGATCCAGTAGAGGCTGGCGAGCAGGTAGCCGAAGCCGAACCACCAGCCTGCGCCGGCGGCCATGAGCACACCGCCAAGGCGGCCGCCCGCCGTGCCGTCGACCAGCCATACCAGGATCGGGAAGGTGACGAATGGAACCGGCCAGACATCGGTCGGCGGCAGCGCCAGTGCCGAGGAAGCGCCGGCCAGAAAGGCGAGCAGGATGCGGCGCCATCCCCGGGCCAGCACGACGGTATGGGCGAGGCCGTTCAGCGTCACGGCCGGCGCGCGGATTTCGATGGCGCCGTGTCGGGGGAGAGCTTGACCGATTCGTCGCTAGTCACGGGCAAGGGAGCGCCTGGAGGGGAAGGCTCCGCAGCGAGCTGCCGGCTCCCGCGCCCACCGTTGTCCCGGTCCGGATTGCGGTAAATCCGAAGCTTCTTCACGCGGCGGGGATCGGCGTCCAGGATTTCGAGCTCGAACGGGCCGGGACCGGGCACGAGTTCGCCGCGCACGGGAACGCGGCCGATCCGGGTCGCGACGTATCCGGCGAGCGTGTCCACCTCGTTGGCGACTTCGCCGACGTCGAATTCGGCGCCGATGATGGTGCTGAGGTCCTCCAGGCCCGCGCGGGCATCGGCCAGGTACGAGCCGTCGGCTTGGCGGACCACGCCCGGAGGGCTCTCCTCGTCGTGCTCGTCGGCAATTTCGCCGACGACCTGCTCGACGACGTCCTCGATCGACACGACGCCGTCGCTGCCGCCATATTCGTCGACCACGAGCGCGAGATGGATGCGGGTCGTCTGCATCTTGGCGAGCAGGTCGAGCACCGGCATGGACGGAGGCGCGTAGAGGATTTCGCGGATGATTTGCGTCGCGGACAGCGGCATCGACAGATCGACGGCTTTGAGATCGAGGCCGGCGGGAAACGGCCGCTTGCGTCGCGTGTTGGCCTTGGCGCTTGCCGCAGCGCGCATCGTCATGAACGCGACCAGATCGCGGATGTGGACCATGCCGACGGCGTCGTCGAGGGTGTCGTCATAAACCACGAGACGCGAATGGCCCGCGCTTTCGAATACCTTCATGAGTTCGCCGAGCGGAATATCGCGTTGCACGGCAATGATGTCGGCGCGCGGCACCATGACATCCGCGACGCGCCGCTCGCGCAGGCCGAGGATGTTCGTGAGCATGATGCGCTCGGTGGGCGAAAAGCCGGTTTCGCCCGTCCCGCCTTCGAGCACGTCCTTGAGGTTGGCGCGGACCGTGTTCGATCTCAAACCCAGGATCGATCGCAGCGTTCGCCGCAGCCAGCCTTCGGCGCGCTCGCGCGCGACCGGGCCCAGACGCGCAACCGGGACCGGCAGGTTGCGGGTGAGCTCGCTCGAACTGGGAGGGTCGGAATCAGGCATCGCCGCGCGCAACATAGGGATCCGGCACGTCGAGACGGGCGAGGATGGCGGTCTCGAGCCGTTCCATTGCCTCCGCCTCGTCGTCCGCTTCGTGATCGTAGCCGGCGAGATGAAGGAATCCATGCACGGCGAGATGCGCCAGGTGGTGCGCGAAGGGCTTGTGCTCGGCGCTTGCTTCGCGCTCCGTCGTCTCGTAGGCGATCACGATATCACCGAGCAGGCCGGGCGCTCCAGTGCCGTCGTGTGCGGCCTTGGCTGGAAACGACAGCACGTTGGTCGCCGCGTCCCGGCGACGCCAGTCCCGGTTGAGGGCACGGATCGCCGAGTCATCCGTGAGCACGACGGCAAGCTCGCCTCCGGCCGTGGCCACAGTCGACGCAGCGGCGACGATCGCGCGGCGCAACACCGCCTCGGCCTCGCGCTGCGCCTTCCACAGCGGGGATTCGATCAAGATGTCGACCGTGGGCGGTCGCCGGCGGATGCGGTGCCGCGTGCTCCCCTTGGCGGTCCTGGACTTCATCTCGCTCCCCGATTCGTGGAAGAGATGAAAACGCAAGCAATCATTCCCGCGCCTCGCGCGCCCGCGTGGCCTTGAGCGCCGCCTTGTCGTAGGCGTCGACAATGCGCCCCACGAGCTCGTGCCGAATGACGTCGTCGGCGCTGTAGATGACGTGGCCTATGCCCTCGACGTTGCGCAGCAGCCGTGTGGCCTCCGCGAGCCCGGACGTCTGTCCGGGCGGCAGATCGACCTGGCTCGGGTCGCCAGTGACGATCATCCGGCTGTTCTCGCCCAGCCGAGTGAGGAACATCTTCATCTGCATCGACGTCGTGTTCTGCGCTTCGTCGAGGATGACGACGGCGTTGGAGAGCGTGCGTCCGCGCATGAACGCGAGCGGTGCGATCTCGATCTCGCCGGTCTGCAACGCGCGCTCGACGATGCGCGCATCCATGAGATCGTAAAGCGCGTCGTAGATCGGGCGCAGATACGGGTCGACCTTCTCGCGCATGTCGCCGGGAAGGAAGCCGAGCCGTTCGCCGGCCTCGACCGCCGGGCGCGAAAGGATGATGCGGTCGACCTCCTTGCGCTCGAACAGCTGCACCGCATGGGCGACCGCGAGCCAGGTCTTGCCGGTGCCCGCCGGCCCGGTGCCGAAGACGAGCGCGTGACGGCGGAGCGCGCGGATATAGGCGTCCTGCGCCGCGGTGCGCGCACGCACGGGACGCTTGCGCAGGTTGATCTCCTCGAAGCTCGGCTGTGCGGTCGCGGCGTCATAGTCGAACAGCGAACCCTGTGCGATCGCCAGGCGGATCGCGCCTTCGACGTCGCCGGAGACCAGCTCGTCGCCGCGCTTGAGTTGCTCGTAGAGGCCTTCGAGCACGCGCCGCGTCCGCTCTACGCCGTCGCGCGAGCCGGCGACGGTGACGTGATTGCCGCGTTGCTCGGCGACCACGCCCAGCCTGCGCTCGATCAATGCGAGATTCTGTCCGTACTGGCCGAACAGGAGGGACGCCAGCCGGTTGTCGTCGAAGGCGAGCACGATCTGGGTCGCCGCATTGTCGCCGGCCGTGGTCGGTGCGGACACGAACGACCCGTCGTCCGATCGAGGTGAGCGCAAAGGTTCAGCCCCCCGCCGGCACCGGCTCGGCGCGGCTGCGCGTTTGCGCCAGGGTGCCGAACAGGCTGTTCGCGCTGATCTCGGTAATTGTCACCGTTGCGACGTCACCGATCATTGTCGATGATCCCATGACCTGAACCGGCTGAAGATATGGGGAGCGGCCGACGATCTGGCCAGGATGGCGTCCCGGCTTTTCGAACAGGACGTCGAAGCTCCGGCTGCGGCAGCGCGCGTTGAACGCGGCCTGATGGCCGTCGATCGCGGCCTGCAGGCGGCGGAGCCGCTCGGATTTCACGTCGTCGGGGATCTGATCCGGCATGTCGGCGGCCGGCGTTCCGGGCCGGGGCGAATACTTGAAGGAGAACGCGCCGGCATAGCCGACTTCGTCGAGCAGCGAGAGGGTTGCGCGAAAATCCTCCTCGCTCTCGCCGGGGAATCCGACGATGAAGTCCGACGAGAACGCCATGCCCGGCCGTGCTGCCCGCATGCACGCGATGGTTTCGAGATAATCCGCGCGCGTGTGGCGGCGGTTCATCGCGGCGAGGATGCGCTCGGAGCCCGACTGCACCGGCAGGTGCAGATAGGGCATGAGGCTCGGCAGGTCGCGATGCGCCGCGATCAAGCTCGCCTCCATGTCGCAGGGGTGGCTGGTGGTATAGCGCAGGCGCGCGATCCCCGGCACTTCGGCAACGCGCTCCAACAGCCGCCCGAGCGTCCAGGGTCGGCCGTCGGGTCCGTCGCCGTGATAGGCGTTGACGTTCTGGCCGATCAGCGTGATTTCGCGCACGCCGCCATCCGCCAGGCGCTCGACCTCGGCGATGATCCGCATCACCGGCCGCGACATTTCGGCGCCGCGCGTATAGGGCACGACGCAAAACGTGCAGAATTTGTCGCAGCCTTCCTGCACGGTGACGAAGGCCGACACTCCGCGCGCGCGGATCGCCGCGCGGGTCGGCGGGCTCAGGGCGTCGAACTTGTCTTCGACCGGAAATTCGGTGTCGACCACGCCACCGGCGCGCTCGGCGCGGGCGAGCAACCGTGGCAGCCGATGATAGCTTTGCGGCCCGACCACGAGATCGACCGCCGGCGCGCGACGGATGATTTCCTCCCCCTCGGCCTGGGCCACGCAGCCCGCGACCGCAATCGTCACGCGGCGACCTTCCCGCTCGGCGGCCTGCTTGAGAACGCGCAGGCGCCCGAGTTCGGAATAGACCTTGTCTGCCGCCTTCTCGCGGATATGGCAGGTATTGAGGATGACGAGATCGGCGTCCTCGGCGCGGGCGACCTCGGTGAAGCCTTCGGGCGCCAGCATGTCCGCCATCCGATGCGAATCGTAGACGTTCATCTGGCAGCCGAAGGACTTGACGTAGAGCTTGCGCAGTCGACTCATGCAGGTCCGGTCGGTTCATCCCGCAGGATGCCTCAACTCCTTGACACCCCTCACAAATCCCGCGCCGAGGATGGTCGGCCGAGGATGCCCGGTCTTACCCGGTTTGGCGGCAAAAGAAAATGGGTGCGGCCGCGCCGTCCCGCCAGCCCCGGGCGCCGTCACCGTTTCGGCTTGTCGTCGAACGGGACCGCATAGAGCTCCAGCCGATGGTCGACCAGGCGGTAGCCGAGGCGCCGCGCGACTTCGGCCTGCAGCCGCTCGATCTCTTCCGACTGAAACTCGATCACCTCGCCGGTACGCAGATTGATGAGGTGGTCGTGGTGGCTCTCGGGCATCTGCTCGTAGCGTGCGCGCCCGTTGCGGAAATCGTGGCGCTCGATGATGCCGGCATCCTCGAACAGCTTCACGGTCCGGTAGACGGTGGAGATCGAGATGCGGTCGTCCACCGCGGCGCAGCGCCGATACAGCTCTTCGACGTCGGGATGGTCGTCGGCCGCCGCCAGCACGCGCGCGATCACGCGGCGCTGCTCGGTCATGCGCATACCCTTGGCGGTGCATAGATTTTCGATGTTCTTAGGCTTCGGCGCGTTCACAACGCTTCTCCGTTCGCCTGCAATATCACGCCTCGGGGGTCGAAATCCATTGGGTCGGGGATGCAGGGATAGGTCCTCGGCCTGTCGGTTGGATCGGCGCGGCCGTGCAAGCCGATCGTGCGATTCCTCACACCAGATCGCGGCGGAGAATCAGCGCGGCCGCGCCGCGTGTGGCCGGGTAATACCCTTCCCGACGGCCGACTTGCCGGAACCCGGCCCGCTGATAGAGCCGGCGTGCTGCAACATTGCCTTCCTCCACTTCCAGGAAGAGCGAACGCGCGCCGAGGCCTGCCAGTCGGCGCAGGTGGAGCTCGAGCAGTCGCCGCGCCAGCCCCCGTCCCCGCCGGGCAGCAGCCACGGCGATCGACAGGATCTCGGCCTCATCGAGGACGAGGCGCGACATGATGAAGCCGATCACGTTGCGTCCCGCCATGGCGCGATGGGCGACGACTTTCCGGTCCAGGAGCAACTGCTCGAATTCGCTCTCGCTCCATCCGCGGTGAAAGGCGGCGCCGTGCAGCGCGGCCAGCGCACGAGCGTCACCGGGGCCGGCTTGCGACAACACCGGCTCGCCGCGCGTGAACAGGCGAGTGACAATCTCGATCATCGGCGAGGCAGTCGCGCGGCGTCCTGCGGCTGCGCATCGGGCGGGCGCAGATAGAGTGGTTTCGGCCTGCCATACCCGTCCTCCGCGGCGGCGCCGAGGCGGGCGATCCAGCCGATATCGGGTGCGCTGCGATGCTCCACCAGTAACGGCGGCTCGGCTCCCTTCGGCCACGCCGCCGCCACCTGATTTGCCGCCGAGCCGACGATGCGCGCCGGCCCGGTGATCGCCGCGCGCGTCGCATCACGCAGCGTCGCGATCCGCGGGGCAACGAGCGTGCGCCCGCCAAGGCCGAACACCTGCAGATAGACTTGGTCGTGGCGGGCATCGATCGCGACGACCACATGCGTGCTGTCGTCTTCCGCGATCAGCGGGGCGGCAAAACCGGCGAGCGTCGAGAGCCCGATCGCGGGCTTGCCCGCTGCGAGCGCGATGCCGCGCGCCGCTGATATTCCGACGCGAAGCCCGGTAAAGCTGCCGGGTCCGGTGGTTACGGCGATGCGGTCGAGGTCGGCGAATCCGATATCGGCCGCGTCCATCACGCGCGCGATGAGCGGCATGACTGCTTCGGCATGCCCGCGCGCCATCGGCAGGGTCTCGCTGGCGGTAATCCCCCCGCGTGCGATGTCGAACATTGCGACCGCGCAGGCCTCGAGCGCAGTGTCGATGGCGAGGACGCGCATGTCAGGCGACAGAGAGCGAACCGCCACGGAAGAACTGATGCGAATGGCGAGCAGGACGCAGCGAACAGCGGCTGATTTTGTTCGCCATTCGCTATTCGCTATTCGCGATCATTGTCGCCCGATCCTTCCAACCGCCACCCCCCTTGCTAGGCCATGGGTCTGACTTCGACCACGTCCGGCAGGTAATGGCGCAGCAGGTTCTGAATGCCGTGGCGAAGCGTCGCCGTCGAGGACGGACAGCCCGAACATGCGCCCTTCATGTCGAGATAGACGACGCCATCCTTGAAGCCGCGGAAGGTGATATCGCCGCCATCGTTGGCGACCGCCGGCCGTACGCGAGCCTCGATCAACTCCTTTATGGTGGCAACGGTCTCGGAATCCTTGGCCTCGAAGAACTCGTCGGCTGCGGCCGGCGCGGCGTCCTCCCCGCGCACGACCGGGGCACCGGACATGAAGTGCTCCATGATGGTGCCGAGGATCGCGGGCTTGAGCTGCTGCCATTCGCCGCCGGCCTTGGTGACGGCGATGAAGTCGGAGCCGAAGAACACCCCGGAAATGCCCGCGATCGCGAACAGGCGCTCGGCCAGCGGCGACTGCGCCGCCGCTTCCTTGTCGCGCATGTCGAGGGTGCCGCCCGCCAGCACGGTCCGTCCGGGCAGGAACTTGAGCGTTGCGGGATTCGGGGTCGGCTCGGTCTGGATGAACATGGTTGGCTCCTTCGCCGGCGCAGGATCCGAAGCCTGCGCGAGGATGGCGCGATCATTGTAATAAGTGGCGCCGCGGGGCGGAAGTTCAAGGATTTTCCCTGCCGCGACCGGCTAGTGTCCCGATTCCGAAGTTCGCATCATTAAGCGGCGCCCTCGCTTGCGAACTTCGGAATCGAAGGACGCTAGCAACTTATTGATCTAGTGTGGCTTTGGTTCAGAAGTCCGCATTTCGGACTGTCCGCGAGAATGATGCGGACTTCTGAACCGCCACACTAGGACATCGAATCGAGGTCCTCGTCGCTGAGGTGGCCGGGCACGATGGCGACCGGAATGGGAAACTCGCCGGCGTTCTTGCCGATGCTGGAGACAAGCGGCCCCGGCCCCTCCTTGTCGGTCGCGGCGGCCAGGACCAGGATGGCGATGTCTTCGTCATCCTCGATGAGATTGAGGACCTCCTGGGTCTTTTCGCCTTCGCGGATCACGCGCTGCGGCATGACCCCGGTGATGCCCGCCGAGCGCGCCGCATGGCGGTCGAGCACCGCATTCGCCTCGTCGTAAGCCTCCGCCCGCATGATGTCGGCGACGCCGAGCCATTGCTGGTTGCGGTCGTGGGTCTCGATCACGCGCAGCATGAGCACGGTCGCGCCGATTCGCAGCGCACGCCGGCTGGCGAAATAGAGCGCACGATCGCATTCCGGCGAGTCATCGATGACGACCATGAATTTCGGCGAGTGACCGGCCTCGTAGCTGCGGCGTTTTCTGCTCATCGATCTTTCCCGCCAACCTTGGAATCCTGCCACGCCGCTTGGTGGCGATACAAGTCCGGAACGTTGGGGACAGTTGCAGGCGGTCGGATTGCGATCTGCTTCAGCGCCGCACGAAGCCGACGATGTCCTTGACCGCCTTCATGGTATCCGCCGCGACGACCTGCGCGCGTGTGGCCCCGTGGGCGAGAACCGAATCGATATAGACGGGATCGGCGACCAGTCGTTTCATCTCGGCGTTGATCGGCCCGAGCTTGGCGACCGCGAGATCGACGAGCGCGGCCTTGAAGGTCGAGAACTGCGCGCCGCCGAACTCGCCGAGCACGGCCGCCTTGCTCTTCTCCGCCAACGCGGCGTAGATGCCCACTAGGTTGTCGGCTTCGGGGCGCGCTTCGAGGCCTTTTTGTTCGCTCGGCAACGGCTCCGGATCGGTCTTGGCTCGGCGAATCTTGTGGGCGATCGCGTCGGCGTCATCGGTGAGATTGATGCGCGACTGATCCGAGGCGTCGGACTTCGACATCTTCTTCGCGCCGTCGCGCAGCGACATTACCCGCGTCGCCGGCCCCTGGATCAGCGGCTCGGGCTGAGGGAAGAATGTGTCGCCGTAACCGTGCGCCTGGATCGATTTGGCGTAATCGTTGTTGAATTTCTGCGCAATGTCGCGCGAGAGCTCCAGGTGCTGCTTCTGGTCCTCGCCGACGGGCACGTGGGTGGCGCGGTAGACCAGGATGTCGGCCGCCATCAGCGTCGGATAGGCATAGAGACCGACCGACGCATTCTCGCGATCCTTGCCCGCCTTTTCCTTGAACTG
Source organism: Xanthobacteraceae bacterium (assembly GCA_049579765.1). Lineage (GTDB taxonomy): Bacteria > Pseudomonadota > Alphaproteobacteria > Rhizobiales > Xanthobacteraceae > VAZQ01. Next base: position 949 of record JBAUOM010000637.1, on the reverse strand, counting down.
GGTCATGCGGTTGAGCCAGCCGAGGCGAGCCACGCAGTTGAATATCCAGGCGAGCTCGGCGTGCTCGGCGACCTGGCTTTGGTTGAACACGATGTGCTTCTTGGCGTCGATGCCGCAGGCCAGGAACGCGGCGGTGACCTCGCGAGTCGCCCTCGGCAACTCGGCGGGGTCCTGCCACACCGTCACCGCATGCAGGTCGACGACGCAATAGATGCAGTCGTAGTTGTCCTGCAGCGCGACGAACTTCATGAGGGCGCCGAGGTAATTGCCGAGATGCAGATTGCCGGTCGGCTGCACGCCGGAAAACACCCGCTCCTTGAAGGCCATGCCGGAAACCCCGTGGATTGCGTCGCCAGATGGCACGGCCGGCGGTCCAGGGCAAGAGGATGTCCCACGGGCCCGTCGCGGGCGTCCGTCGGCGGTCAAGCATCGGGACGGCCTGCTTTGTAATCGCCGTCCGACGACGACGGCGCGCGCGATGTGCGCACGGCGGCGAGCAGCTCGCGGACGCGCGTGACGCCGAGCGTCTGCAGGCTTGCGAGATAGGTGGCAAGTCCGATCGCGACCAGGAGCGCGAGTACGCCAAGCCGTGTCGATGATCCCCCGGCCGGCACCCAAGATGCGAGCAGTGCGTGCGCGCCGGCGATCGCGACCGCCATGACGATCGTGGCCAGGACGATGCGCGGCAGCCGCCGCGCCGCGTCGCGGTCGAGATGAAGCCAGCCGCGGCGGTGCAGGATCGCGCCGAGCAATATGGCGCCGATCCAGCCGGAGACGGCGATGGCCGCCGCGATGCCGACATAACCGTAGTCCGGAGACAGCGCGAGCGCTCCGGCGACCGCGGTCGCAAGTCCCGCGAGGGCCGCAAGCATGGGCGTGCGCGTGTCCTCGTGCGCGAAGGACACCGCGCCGAGCACCTTCTCGAGCGCATGGCCGGGCAATCCGGCGC
>JBAUOM010000636.1:0-15476 GCA_049579765.1 Xanthobacteraceae bacterium | reverse complement strand
CGCTCGAACGTCTTGTCAAAATCCATTTTGGCAGCCACTTGGCCGCATCAACTCCCGCTACCACCGCTCCCCGGCAGCCGGAACCCGGCGGCAGGCTGGCGAGCGGGCGGAATCTGGCGCCGGAGCGCCAGGAGGGCGGGGCGCCTCCTACCGAGATGCGCGGACATCGATCCCGGCATTCCGAAATATCCGCTAACCTCTTGTACCCATTGAGGTCGCATCGCCGCGATTTTTCGGAATGCGTATTGATAGACAATGCGAACTATTTGGATTTTGATTCCTCCATTCGGAGGTTCGAGTCCTCCCGCCCCAGCCAGCCAGTGTGGTTTCTGTGAGCTATGTGCGGTCTGCAAGAATGCGCGCGACATTCCCGACAGTTAGCAAGACGTCACGCCGTCTCTGGGGCTTAATGGTCTGGATTTTCGGCCGCAGCCTGCCAATTTCCCGCGCCGGTCTCTGGCCCCCATTTTTCAATATCCGCCGTTGTCGGCCCGAGACTCGGTTCGAAGTCGCATGAGACCAGTTCGATGCCCGTGGAGGTGCCAAGTACGCCAACGAGTGCTTCGCGGAAGGGGCTGCACGAAGGTCCGTAGGGGCCACAGAAGACGGCGGCAAGGGATGGTTCTCTAGCCGTCCCTAGAACCATCAGGCGCTCTTCACGTCCGCTGCTGGCCTGAGCCGTAAGTGCCGGCGTTCGTGGCCAGCAACCTAACCAAGGCTCGCCCTCGGGCTTCGGATCGCGCAGAATAGTCCGCATTGGCAACGAACCGGCCGACCCGCCAGGGGCAAGCTGGCACGACGGACGATGATCACCGTGGTAGCGCCATGATAAGTGGCGTCTCCACCACGAATCCGAGCGGGACCAGGGCGGATGGTCTGAGGGCCTGACCTGCTCCTGGGATTTCGGACCATTGATTACGTGAGAGACTGGCTCCCGATTCGGAGGGAGCAATGCGCAAAGCGCGCATCGCCGCTGCTCGGCCGCGGCCGCAAGCGCCGCGCGGCCCGAACCAAGTATGGTCTTATGACTTCGTGTTCGATCATTGCGCCAACGGTCAGCAACTCAAATGCCTGACCGCCACGGACGAGTTCACCAAGGAAGGACTTGCCATCGACGTCGACGGCCGTATTCGTTCCGTCCGCGTCATCGAGGTGCTGTCCCGCCTGGTGAGCGCACGCGGCGCCCCAACCTTCCTGCGCAGCGACAACGGGCCGGAGTTCGTATCCAAGGCCCTGTTGTCCTGGGTCGTCGCGCAAGGCATCGGCACGGCGTTGATCGAGCCCGGCAGGCCTTGGCAGAATGGAGTCACGGAAAGCTTCAACGGCAAGTTCCGCGACGAGTGCCTGAGCCTCGAATGGTTCCGTTCGCGCGCCGAGGCGAAGGTGATCATTGAAGCATGGCGGCGACATACAATGAGGTGCGTCCGCATTCGAGCCTCTACTATCTCACGCCGAACGAGTTCGCGGCGCGAGGGGCAAGACCAGCACCCCATCAGGCAACGGGCCGGGACGCTGCGGTACATGGGGCCTTCGCGCCCCGGCCCGTTGCGCAACCGTCCCGTCGGGGACAAATGCAGCCAGCGAGGGAAGCCGTCTCAAGCTAACCGTGGTCCAAAGAATTCGGGCAGGTCATATGGAACGGCGAAGCCGGCCGGGCGGCACTCGAGCGGCACACGAGGAATTGCTCGCCGAGGGCATCCGCTTGCGCTCGGTCCTTGTTATGTCCGAGCCACTAAGCGCATTTGGTCACCGGGCAGAGTATCATTATGTAGCGGAGTTCGCCAATTCAGCCGAAGGAGCCATCATGAAATTTGATATCGGGATGGGTGTTCCGCGTGTGCTCAGTAAGGGGAGACTGCGAATACCAGTCTTTATCGACTTCGATGACGCCCCTATAGAGACCATGCACATCACCGTCGTGATCGATGATCATGGGGACAAGGCGGCGAATGAAGCCGCCGCGATAGGCAGGGCCAAGGTGCTGGCGCGGCAACTGGAGGGGCGTGAGCCGGCCTAGGCTCGGACGATCAGCGCTTTGTTCGTCAGACGTACTTGTTGGAAATCCACCTCATTGGCCCTCGAAGGGGAGCAGGCGCAATTGGATCAGTAATCCGCATGTGCGTGCGTGTGGCGTATCTCGCGGGAAGCGCCGTGCGTGAACGGCCGCGAATTTTTTGCAGATGTTTGGTGAAGTGGCGCAAATCAAACCGAAAATACTCTAGACCGCCGACTCATGCCGTCTCCTGATCTGATACTGTACGGTGGCAAGATCACGCTCGATCGTAACTCGCGAGTGGCCCAGGTAATTCACGGTGCGGTCGGGTCACGTCGGTGCGGTCGGCGACGAGGTGACGCTTTGCAAAAGAGGCCGCTCCCACGACCAAACTCATCGACCTCGCGGGCCCTTCGGTGCTGCCGGGTTCTTCGACGCGCGGCTCGCCTTGTCTCATCCCGCAAGATACGCTTGGCGCACGTGAGGATTGCCAATCAGTTCGCGCCCGCTCCCATCGAGCGCCAGCGAGCCGGATTCCAACAGGTAGGCGTGATCGCACATGTCCAATGCGGCAGACGCATTCTGCTCAACCATAAGGATGGTCGTGCCGGACGCGCAAATGTTGGTGATGATATCGAAGGTGCGCTCGACAATGTTGGGGGCGAGACCGAGCGAAGGCTCATCGAACAAGATGAGCTTTGGGCGTGACATCAGGGCCCGTCCGATGGCAAGCATCTGCTGCTCGCCCCCGGACAGCGTTCCGGCTGCCTGCCGTCGTTCCGCGAGACGGGGAAACTGATCAAAGATGCGCGCCATGTCGGCTGCGATTTCGTGGCGATCGGAGCGCAGATAGCACCCCATTTCCAGGTTCTCCAGGACCGTCATCTGCGGAAATATGTGACGCCCTTCCGGGCAATGCTCTTGCTTGCATGTTGTCTCATGTCAGTCCTCCCTTTGAGAGCGGCGCCTACCGGTCGCCGCGTACATGCCATTTCGTCCCCGCAGGCGAAGAACGCCATCGGGCATCACCCAGCTCGAAGGACGACCCTAATTCTGCTTGCTCGCGGAGCGGTGCCGGTTGTTCGCTCGTCAGAGTGATAGATGGGGACGGAATGCGGGGGCAAGCCGAATCCGTGCGCAGGTCGGCGGTTGAGGCCGTGGTGTTCTGCCGCAACCGGAAGTCGCCCCGCGCTTGCGATTGCGCTGCGCCGCCACGATGACGCGAGCAGACCACGGACTTCACTCATGCCGCCTTGAGGCGCGGAATGATCTCGCGCGCGATGGTTTCGATCTGCTGCGTATCGTACTTGTACGGAACGAAGATGATCTTCTGCGTTCCCACCGCAAGGTGGGCCTTGAGCTGCTCGACACATTCGTCGACCGTTCCCATGATCGCGCTCTCTTTGGTCGATTCGCTCCAGGCCGCAAAATCCCACTCTTTGGTCAGCCACTCCATCATCTGAGGCTCGACCGCTTGCCGCGATTTGCCTATGAAGATCGGCAACTGGGAGGCATTGAGGAGCCGGTCCGGATCCTTCCCGGCCGCCTTCGCGAAATCCCGAATCTTGCCCCAGGACTTTGCAAAGCTTTCCGGCCGGTAGAAGTAGGTGAGCCAGCCGTCACCAGCGACCGCGGCACGCTTGAGGACGCGATCGACGTATCCGCCGATCAGGATCGGCGGATGTGGTTTCTGCACCGGCTTTGGAAACATGACGCCGGCGGGGATGTCGTACCGGCTGAACTTGCCGCTGACGGTGTGCTCGGTCCAGAACCGCTTCAAGATATCGAGATTCTCGTCCATGATCTTGCCGCGCTGCTCGAATGGCACGCCGATGGCGTTGAACTCGCGCCGATACCATCCCGATGCCATTCCCATCAGGAGCCGACCATCCGACAACAGGTCCATGCATGCCAGCTGCTTGGCAAGAATCACCGGGTTTCGCATCGGCAGTACGAGAATGCCGGTACCGAGCTTGATCTTGCTCGTCCGCGCGGCGATGGCCGTGAGCAGCGTCAAGGATTCGATGATCGGAAAGTTGGGCTCCACGCCGAGGAGGATGTGATCCCAGACCCAGATCGAATCGAATCCGAGCTGCTCCATCCTCACACCGTATTCGACTAGCGCTTTGGCGTCCGGCATTTGCGGATAAGCGGTGAAGTTCTGCACCGCAATCCCGAATGTCCGAGCCAAACCAGCCATCTTGAACTCCTCTTGTTCGGTCGAGCGTGGCCGAGAGGCTACGCAGTATAGAGTTGCTCGGGGTCGAGCTCGCGCAGCACTTTCAGTTCCTGGTCGGTCGGCGGCTCAGTCACGCCCAGATCGGCCGCGAACTCCAGGCGAAATCCGGTATTTTCCTGAACTCGCTCGCGACTGACGCCGGGATTGAGCGAAATCACCTGCATGCGATGGTGCTTGTCGTCGAATCCGAAAATGGCAAGGTCGGTCACGACGCGGAACATTCCTCCGGTGGTAAGTCCGCTGGCGCGGCGCGTATCGTCGCCCCGTAAGTATCCGGGGCTGGTGATGAAGTCCACGTGCTCGACGAAGCGTCGCTTTTCATGCTTCATCGCCACGACCATCTGCGCGAGGCTGGCGATGTCGTTGCCGCCGCCGGTGCCGGGCAGGCGGGTTGTCGGCCGTATCGGATCGCCGATGAAGGAGCTGTTCAGATTGCCATATTGATCGATTTGCGCGCCGCCCATGAACCCGACATCGACATAACCGCGTTGCAGCAGCAACAGCACATCCGCGCTGCCGAGCACCATGTTCGCGCGCCGCGTGCACCGCTGGTCGTTGGTGGAGGGCGGCAGCTTGCCGGGCTCGACGAAAGCGCCGATGACGCCGCCCTCGAACAGGATGGTGAGGCCAGGACAGCGCAGCCGCTGCGCGAGAGTCGCCGCTAGCAGCGGGATTCCCACTCCGGCGAAGACCACTTGCCCGTCCTTGAGCTGACGTGAGCTCAGGATGGCGAGGAGCTCGGCTGCGGTGTGGCTCTGCACTCTAAGCATCGTAAATGCCTTCCCCCGCGCGGGCCGCTTCGAGCAATTCGTCGGTCCCGATCATGGCGAGGAAGTCGTTCCACGACTTCGGTCCGTAGACGAAGCACTCGAGATATTGCCGCATCCCCTCGACCGGATCTTTGTTGACCAGACCGACATAGGACTGCATGTGCCGGAGCATCGGCTCGTAAACTCCATAGCATTCGTGCGGGGCGCACCCGAACGGCAGCTCCACCACCGCGTCGACGGCAAAAAACGGAATCTTGGTCTGGTCGGGAGCGCGCCGGATCTGATTGTTCGAGACAATGCGCTCGGTCGTCAGAATCACCTTGTCGGCCGCGATCGCCAAATCGATATCCATGAACTGCAAGCCGTCGATCTGCGCGTTGCCGTAGGGATCGCAGCGTTGGACGTGGATCAGAGCGACGTCCGGATTGAGGGCAGGGACCAGCAAGAGTTTATCGCCGGTAAACGGGCAATCGATCTCGACCGGCTCCGGGCGCTGGCTTCGGACGTCGGACCCCAACATCGACCGGATCGGCATGAAGGGAACACCCATGGCGCCCGCTCGAAAGCGCATGCCCATCGCCATGTGACTCCACTCGTCGTATCGCGCCTTTCCGGCCTCGACGTGGTGGCGCATCACCTTTGACACGCCCCACAGAATTCCCTGGCTGAACCAGCTGGTGACAATGTGATCGCAGGCACCCGAAGCGAGCAGCAGGTCGCCGTCGCTGGAGACGATGCTGCGTGAACAGGTCAGCCCTTTTCTCCCCGCCCGAATGAGGGCCCAGATCATGCCCATGGGCGTGCGCGACATCGTGCTGCCGCCGATCCCGACCGAGTCGCCGTCGCGCACGAATGAGGTCGCTCGCTCGAGGGAGACGACTTTGTCGCGCAGACTGCGGTCGCGGCGGGACAATCTCTCCCGCAGCTCCACATAGGAAGGTGCTGTCTCGCCTGTTGTTCCGTCCGTGCGCGCTGCCATGCGGCTCTAATGGGCGTACTTGACGCCGGCCTCCAGATTGAACTCCCGGATCAGGCGATCCCATGCGGGGATGCTGCCGACCAACTCGCGCCAGAATCGCTGATCCCTGCGACGATCAAAATCGTCGATTGCCACGCCCTGCTGCTCCACCCACGTGTAATACCCGAGATTGAAGATGCGCTTGCGATCGAGATGAGTGAGGTCAAGGACGTGATCGTCCATGATGCCCTCCAGATGGCGGCTGTAGATCTCACCGGCGTTCACTTCATCGAATCCGTCGGGATAGCGGTGGGTCAGAAAGCTCTGCCGTTCGCTGGCGTAGAGGAGGGCGCTGTCGGTAGCCACCGTCATGATCACGTCCTCGGCACCGAGATCGAGATGCTTGGCGAGCTTTATGGCGGCGATGATATTGGCGAGGCCCGAGATGCCGATATCATCGAAAGACCGCACCACCTCGGGGCCGATCTTGCGCCGCCCCGCCAAGTAGCTGCGCCCGACGTTGGCGCCAAACAGCAAATTGAGCGAATCGCTGGCGAGGTCGGACACTCCCACGACCAGATCGGTGTTCATCACGTTATGGATAAGAGGGATATGCTTGTCGCCAATACCCTGGATGTTGTGCTCACCGTAGCCGTTGCACAGCATTGTCGGGCACTCGATGGCTTCAACTGCAACGATCTTCGTGCCGTGAAGAGATTTCAGATGGTCGCCGGCCGCAATGGTTCCCGCGGAGCCCGTCGCCGAGACGAATGCCGCCAGGCGATACTCGGAATGTGCACGCTTCAGGTATGCGAACACGTGATCGAAGGCGGCGCCCGTGCAGTGGTAATGAATGAGGTAGTTGGCGAATTCGGAGAACTGATTGAAAATGACATTATCCTTATCGCGCTCGAGCTCGGCGCACTTGTCATAGATCTCCTTGACGTTGCTTTCCGTTCCCGGCGTGCGGATGATGTCAGCGGGATCCGACACCCACTCCTGCAGCCACTCGAAACGTTCCCGGCTCATGCCGGCGGGCAGAACAGCCACGCCGCGGCAGCCGAGAATGCGTGATATGGCGATGCCGCCTCGGCAATAATTGCCCGTGGATGGCCAGACCGCGCGGTGGCGCGTCGGATCGAACTGTCCCGTCACCAGTCTGGGTACGAGGCAGGCATAGGCGGCGAGCACCTTGTGTGCCCCAATCATGGGAAAGCGCCGCCCTAGCAGGACGACGATTGGTGCCTTTACACCGGTGAGCGCCTCCGGCAGGATCACGTGGCCGGGCAGAGCGGTTCGATCGCGGCGTTCGGCGTCGTTGAACCAATGCACCCGCCACAGGTTTTTCCCGTTCGGTTCATCCGGGCCGACGGACGCGAGATCGTGGTCGACGGCGTCCAGGATGAGCGACGGGCGGGCGAGTTCGGTCCAGGTGGGCAAGGTTACCTGCGCCGCGCTCAGGCTTGCGATCGCCGCCCGGCGGCGGCTACCGTCGCGGGTTTCCGGCCGCATGAGAAAAGGGCTCGTCATGTGGCAGATGCGGCTCCTCGATAGATTGCGTCCGCCGCGCGTTGGCAAACAACCGTGCTAATACCATAAATTGGTATCAATGTTAGAACAATAGAGTCTGCCAACGAAGCCCGGACATTGTTCAATGATCGACGCGGGCGGCCGCATCCCCGCCGCGGTAGGCGGATGAGATCGATGAGCCCGGGCGCCTGCGCCGCGTTCGGCGCACCGGCAAAGCGAATGGCGCGCACCACCGGTTCGCACCGGCGGCGCGCAAAATAGTGCAGGAACGGGAGCGCACCCTCATTCGTCTCGACGATCGTCCGCACCGGACTATCGGATGTCGGCCAGGATGCGCGCGGTAATGCCGAATTGCCGCGCGGCAAAACCCGACAGAGTCTTGCCGGCTTTGAGCCGCTCCATGCCCTGGACGTCCATGGCAAGATCGCGGTCGCCGAGTTGCAACCACGTCTCGGCATCAAGCTCGCGCGGCGCGTCCATGAAGGACCAGGTTTCTTCCGCGAGGCCCCAACCGCGCTGCGGATCGGCGAGAAGGGTGTAGAGCACGGTGCCCAGATCGGGAGAGATATGGAGTCCGAGATGCTCGAAATCGTCGCCGGCATTTACGACCACAATGAGGTTTTCGCCGAGCAACCGGTCCCACCGCACAGCGCAAGGACATAATTTATCGAGCCATTCGCATTCATCGGAATAAGTCCTGATCCTTGGGCCGCAACAGCACCGAAGCAGCCCAGACGCGTCATCCCAATCGTACCCGCGCATATGAATCGCCGACTGCCCCTCGGCGCCCTTCCCCATCAATAAAGATGCCGCTCCGGCCATCTCGTCGGCAACCGCCACCTCCGTCACGCGCAACTTGCCGCCGACCGGCACGCAGAACCGGAACGCCGGCCGCCCTCAAGCGCAACGCCGACGACTCCGAAGCGCCACGGCCGACCGAAGCTGCCGTTGATCCACGCCTACATTGACGCCGAATTCGCGATCGACGCGGGCCTTCAACGCTGCCGCCAAACCATGCGGATCGCGCGGCCGCAGCAACACCTGCTCGCCGCCCTCGCCCGCAACTACGACTGGTGGAGGCCTGCATTGGCCGTGTCGAATCCGAGCCGATGCGCCACGACGGTCGCGCTTTTTCCTGATGATCTCCATGGCCTCGGAGGGGATAAGCTCAACCAGCCGTGCACCCTTGCTTACCTCTTTGGCGACTGCGATAAGCGCAGTCAGACCACGCCACGGTCTTGCGATCGACAAGCCGGCCTTTCGCCTTCGAGACCGCCTTCTGCGCGGCGACAATAACATCCTTGTCTTGCGGCGCGATCCCCGCCCGCCGCAAAGCGGCAAATGAGCAGTGCGCCGAGATTGTCGCCGGGTTTGACCAGAGGAAGCCCCGCCAGAGCGTTGAGCGTAAGGCCTCTAGCCGCCATCAACCGTCACCGCAGTTCGGGCCCCGGCAACCCCGGGATGCGAATTCCGGCCCCAGGAATCTTGTAGCGGCGATTAATCGCAATCAAGACCGAGGTCAGGGCTTCGGCGGCGACCGCGTTGGCGAGAACGCCGCTGTCCACGCCGCGCGTTGCGACAACGTCGGCGAGCGCGATGACCTGCTCCCGCACCGCCACATCATCAGCGAACACCAGGACATCGCAGTCGGCCTTTTCGCCGCTGTGCAGTTTCTTGGCACCCACATTATGGAACGCCGCCGCAACCTTGACGCTGGGGCCGAGCCTTCGCTGCGCCACCTGCGCCGGCGAGCCGGCGGAGGGAAGCTGCACCATGAAAACCTTTGGCGGAACCAGCGGTACCACCGCGTCGACGACAATCTTGCCGTCCACCACCGGCTTGATGTCGTCGAGAATGGCGTCGTGATTGGAATAAGGCACGCATAGCAAGACGATGTCTGCTGCTTGCGCCGCGCCACGATTGCTGTCGCCACGCAGCGCGACACCAAGCTTTGCGCCAAGGTCCGCCGCGAAAGCCTCAGCTTTGTCCTTGGCGCGTGAGCCGATCACCACCGGGTAGCCAGCAGCACCCAACAAGCGCGCCAGTCCGGAGCCCAGATCACCCGTGCCGCCGAGAATGGCGATGGAAGGACTTGTCTGCATGGGAAACTCGATCTTAGCCGAGGAGGTCACCCTGAGGTACTATGTTTAGTAACACAACACCTTTTGGCCTCGCCTGCAGGTGGCGGGACCCCGCGTGGAGAGCCCGGTCAGCAGCCGGCGTCCGCACGTCACTTCATCTGATTGGGCAGCCACTGCACGATTCCCGGAAACGCAATCATCAGCGCCATCACCAGGATATTGAGCGCGATGAAGGGCAGCGCCGAGCGATAGATATCGGTCATCGTGGTGCCGCGCGGCGCGATGCCTTTCATCACGAACAGCGACAAGCCGAACGGCGGCGTGATCGTCGCCATTTCGAGATTGAGCATCATGATGGCGCCGAACCAGATCGGATCCCACCGCATCGCGGCGACGATCGGCATGAAGATCGGAATGGTCACGAGGACGATCGAAGTCTGCTCGATGAACATCCCGAGCACGATCACCACGAGCTGCATCAAGATCATGATGACGACCGGGTGCACGTTCAGGCCAGTTGCCAGCTCGGTAATACCGGAGGTCACGCCCGAGAAGCTTAGCAGCTGGCTGAAGGCGGCGGAGCCGGTGAGCACCATCAGCACCATGATCGAAAGGGACGTCGCCGACGCTACGGCGGTTTGGATCACCGGCCAAGTGAGTGTGCCGTAACAAGCCGCGACGATGAAGCTGAGCACGGTGCCTAAGGCAGCGGCTTCGGTCGGCGTGGCGACGCCGGCGAAAATCAAGCCGACGACGATCGCGATCATCGACATCGGCGGCACAACATAGACCAGCGTATCGCGCAACTTCCGGCCGAGCGGCTGGCACTCCACTGAATAGGGCGGAGCGAGTGACGGCTGAAGCATGCAACGTGTGACGATGTAGCACGCATAGACGCAGGCAAGCAGCAGGCCAGGCACGATGATGCCGATCAGCAGTTTGCCGACCGAGAACTTGCCGAGGCTCGCCAGGATGACGGCGAGCGCACTAGGGGGGATGAGGATGGCAAGGCTGCCGCTCGCCAGCACCGAGCCGAGCGCCAGCGAACGGTCGTAGCCGCGCCGCTCCATGTCCGGCACCAGCGTCGAGCCAAGCATGGCGACGCTGCCCATTGCCACCCCGGTCAATGTCGCGAACAAAGCCCCGGCCGCAACGGCTAGCACCGCAAGCCGCCCAGCGATACGGCCAAGCCACTGGTCGAGCACGTCGATCATCCGGTACGCGACGCCAGAATGGAACATCACCGTGCCCATCAGAATGAACATCGGGATCGGCACCAGCACGAAGGACGAGACCGAACTGTCGATGCTAAGGATCAGTTGGCTGATGCCGATGGATCCTCCCCAATACACATAGACGCCAATCAGGTTGACGACCGTGAATGCGATCGCGACCGGCATTCCGATCAGCAGCAGGACGCCAAGCCCGCCAAAGAAGCAGATGAGCGGAATGACGAAGTCCACGGCTTTAAGACACGCTGACGGGCGGCGGCGGGAGTGGCGGCGTTCCGCGCAATCCGTTCAGCGCCCGCCTTACGAACTGAAGGCCGAGGAACAGGAAACCGACGGGAATGACGATCAGGTCGACAGCGCGCGGCATCTCGATCTCGGCCGGGATTCGAATGCCACGGGTGATCGAGTTGACAACCTCGATCGCCCCGAACACCGCGATCAGCAGGCAGGCCACGGCACCAATCAATGAACTGGCGATCAGGAGAAGCGCCCTGGCGCGTTCGCTGATATGGCTGAGCAGGAGGTCGACGATGACGTGTTCGTCGCGCCGCAACACCCAACCGGCTCCCAGCATGCCGATATAGAGCAGCATGGTGCCGCTGATCTGGTCGACCCCGATGAGACTGGTGTGCAGCCCGTAGCGGAATAGCACCTTCACCGTCGTCGCCAGCATGATGCAGATAAGAAGCCCGGCGGAGACCGCCGAGCCGGCATCGAGCAGCCAGTCGAATACCCGCATCGCCCGCTCACCGAAGGCTCGGGACGAAACGGACGGTGTGTCTGGATCATTCACTCTGTCACTGTCACGCGCGAGGCCCGATCGGCGACCGGAGCCATCGGCCGCCGATGTGCTGATCCCGGGTCATTTCGCGTTGAATAGGCGCCGTGCGGTCGCGTACTCGTCTGCGGACATCACCGACTTGAAATTCGCCCACAGCGCTTCGCGCGAAGTGTCCTCCCAGCGCTTGGCGTCGGCCGGCGCAAATTCAATCACCTTCATGCCGGCGGCTTTCATCTTGGCAAGCTGCACAGCCTGATGCGCCGATACCCAGCCGCGCGCCCATTGCTGGGTGTCCGCGGCGGCCTTGTTCAGGATCTGCTTGGCATCCTCAGGCAAGCTGTTCCACTTTGCCAGATTGATAACGACCGCAGTGCCGTCGCGGTACAGCGGATGCGCCACCAGAAATTTCGATACTTCCTGCCAACCGAAATTTGTGAAGCCGTCGAAATAGGGCCAAGTGAATCCGTCGACTGTGCCGCGCTCGAGCGCAAGATAGATGTCGCCGGGCGGCAGCGTTACCGGCTCGGCGCCGATGCTGGTCACAAAGAAACGGGTGAGCGGCGGCACGCGAACTTTCATGCCCTTGAGGTCTTCGAGCCGGCTGATCTGTTTCTGGGTGTAGAGGAAATGGTTGCCGGTATTGGGCTCGCCGGTCATGTGGCCCAGATAGTGAACGCCATGCGCCTCGTAGAGCTTGTTGATGAACGCGAACTGCTCGCTGCCCGGCCCGTTATCCGGAATCTCGAACGGCGACATTTCCGTCACATAGCCGCCTTTGACGATACCAGCCCAGTAGTTCGGCGCGCCGTACCAGACGTCGAAAACGCCTTTCACCAGCGCCTCGGGCTGATCGAACGTCGGAATGACGTCGTCGGCGCCCTTGAAAATGATCTGGATCTTGCCGCCGGATGCGGTGTTGACGGTCTCCTTGAACTTGATGCCGATATCGGCGGCCGGCGAAACGTTCGGCTTCCATGCGCCGACCACGACGAGCTTGATCGGCGCTGACTGCGCGCGGGCTTGAGACAAGCCTGCTGCATCCGAGAAGAGCAGACCGAGCGCCGTAACGGTCTGCGCCAGCGCTAGGGCTGCGCTGCAGAAAAACTTCATCACACCCTCCCCTCGCTGATACCGGATCGGTGCGGACCGGCCTGATCGAGTCACCCTGCCGCCGGCGCGCCCCATCGAAAGCAAACCAAGTGTTCTGCTCTATGGTACTATAAATAGGAACATGAAATGGGCAATATCGAACAACGTGCAGCGGTGCCGGTAAGTTGGGCACAATGGATGACGAAGACAGCAGGGAAGCTGAGCGCATGACAATACAGGGCCCACCGAAAGCACAGCACAGACCGTCCGAATTGCTCGACACCCTCAAGCGGCTCGGCTTCGGGATCGCGGTCGCGGTGCCGGACAGCTGGCTCGGCGAAATCCTGGTGCGCATCGAGAAAGAGCCGTCGATGCGCCTGGTACGGGCAACTCACGAAGAAGAGGCCTTGGCGATCGCCTGCGGCGCACGGCTCGGCGGCGTGCGCACCGCGATGTTCGTGCAGAATGCCGGCCTGCTCAGCATGGGCGCCGGCATGATGTGCCTGGCGCAGCGCTATCAGTTTCCGCTGCTGATGCTGGTGTCCTATCGTGGCACGCCGGACGATCCGGTCTTTTATCACATCCCGAAAGCGCGGGCGACCGAGCCGGTCCTGAAAGGGCTTGGCGTCGCACATGCGCGAACCGACCGCGACAGGCCAATCGGTCCGCAGATCGAAACAGCGGCGACCTATGCAGAGGAAGCCTCGAGCCCGTTCGCACTGTTGCTTTCGCGGGAGGACGTGCAATGGTGACGCGACCGAGCCGCGCCGACTACTACAAGGTTCTGGCTGACGTGCTGCCGGAGCGCCAGCTCGTCGTCACCGCGCTCGGTAACGCGTCCTACCTCTGGGCCGCCATCAATCACCGGCCGGAGAATTTCTATGTCGAGGACGCGATGGGGCTTGCCCTTTCGCTCGCGGTCGGTCTGGCTTTGGCGCAACCCGGGCGCCGCGTCGTGGCGGTCGAAGGCGACGGCGCGCTGCTGATGCACATGGGCGCGCTGGTCACGCTTGGCGCAGCGGCGCCGAAGAACCTCACCGTGCTGCTCGTTCAAAACGGCGTTCATGCCGCGTCGGGCGGCCAGGCCCTGACCAACGCGACGCTCGACCTTGCGCAACTCGCAAGTTCGGCCGGCGTCGGACATGCGGAAAACATCATGGCGCTCGGCGATTTTGCGCCCACCCTGCGCACGGCCTTCAGCTCGGACGGCCCGCATGTTTTCGTCCTGCCGACCGAACCGGATATCGCAGTCGTCCGCCCGCCGATTGCGTTCGATCCCGTGCTGACCAAGCATAATTTCATGAACGCGATCGGTGCGCCGCGATACGTCCCGACGCTGTTCGGCGGCGGCCGTCTGGAGTAGCGGGAATGGCTTGGCGGCCGCGCTTGGGAAAGCAGACGTGCCACGCGGGGACCCTTCGCGACCCCGGCCGACGCGACACTAGCTAATGGTTGCGTCCCCCACGAAGGCCGGCGCCTTGCCTGATCGCGGCATGAATCCGGCGAGCAGTCGCCAACCAGAGACAACAGCTGCATGATGGCACGCCGCAACAACGTTGTCATGGCGACTCGGCGCACGGCTCGTCAAATACGTTGTGACAAATCGCCGACTTTTTGCTACTGTTTCTATGTTATTGACGTTAGGAAAGGAAACGACGCGCGTAATCTACCCTTGCGGGAGAGCTCGGATCGACCGACGCCGAAGGAGCAACCGCCCCGGAAACTCTCAGGCACAAGGATCGCAAGGGTCGCGACACTCTGGAGAGAGGCGCTCACGCGCCCGCCGACGGGATAACGCTCTCAGGCATCAGGACAGAGGGGGCACCAAATCTCGGCCACTCCGGCCGGATCAAGGGTGCCTCGCATGCTCAAATCTCTCATCTGGGCGGCTCGCGATCGTCATCAGGCCACTGATGCGCGCCGTGCGCGGGTGCTGTCATGACCGCGGCCCCGCAAGCGGTGCCGCTCAAGTTCACGCCGCTCCACCGGCTGCACCGCGAGCTTGGCGCACGGATGGTACCGTTCGCCGGCTATGAGATGGCGGTGCAATACGCGTCCGGCATTCTCAAGGAGCACCTGCATGTGCGTGCGGCCGCCGGCCTGTTCGACGTCTCGCATATGGGCCAGTTCGCGATGCGCGCCCGCAGCGGGAACATCGCCGACGCTGCCACTGCATTGGAATCGGTGGTGCCCGTCGACCTTGCCGATCTCGCGAATGGACGCCAGCGCTATGCGCTCCTGACCAACGATCAGGCCGGCATTCGCGACGATTTGATGATCGCGAGGCTCGCTGACCGTTTTTTAGTCATCGCCAATGCTGCCTGCAAAGATTCCGATGAAGCCTATCTGCGCGCGACGCTCTCGGAACGGTGTGAGGTCGCGCGCCTTGATGACCGCGCCTTGCTCGCGCTGCAGGGGCCCCTCGCCGAGCAGGTGCTCGCCTCATTCATTCCCGATGTCACCGCCATGCGCTTCATGGACGTGCGCGCCGTGCGGGCCTTCGATACCGACTGCATCGTGTCTCGCTCCGGTTATACCGGGGAGGACGGTTTCGAGATCAGCGTGCCGGCCGTGATTGCCGACGCCGTCGCGCGCAAGCTCCTGGCCAATCCGAATGTCGCGATGATCGGGCTTGGCGCCCGCGACAGTCTGCGGCTCGAGGCGGGCCTTTGCCTCTACGGCTCCGATCTCGATACCACGAAGACTCCCGTCGAAGCCGCGCTTGAGTGGAGCATTCAGGCAAGCCGGCGGAGCGGCGGACGCCGCGCCGGCGGATTCCCGGGCGCTGGCATCATTCTTGAGC